>MFSU01000047.1 GCA_001785115.1 Candidatus Muproteobacteria bacterium RBG_16_65_34 | reverse complement strand
TTTCGAGCGCAGCGGGACTGCGAAGCGATGAAAGCGCAGGAGCGACCACGAGCAAAGAAAAGCTACCTGCCGTGGGTCAGCCACCCACAAGTAGCTTTTAAACGCCGCCGGAGGCGGCTCGACGAAAGCGCTGTCACAGGTGGGATCATGGCGGATCTCCGCCGCGCTTCAAATGCGTTTCTTACCGGGAATCACAGGGTCCGGTCGCGTTACCGGCCCTGTTTTTGCCCACACGAGTACGCGATGAGCCCCAAAAAAAAGCCCCGCATTGCGGGGCTTTTTTTGGTCCCTTGCGTGATTCCCGGCGCCTCTACTTTATGAGCTCCGCCTTCGTAATCACGACGTCCGCTATCGGCACGTTCTGGTGCGGTCCGACCTCGTGCGCGGGGATGGCCGCGATCTTCTGCACCACCTCCATGCCCTTAGTTACCTTGCCGAAGACCGCGTAGCCCCAGCCGTGCAGGCTCTTGTCGCGGTGGTCGAGAAAGGGGTTATTCACCGTGTTGATGAAAAACTGCGCCGCGGCCGAGTGCGGGTCGGGTGTGCGCGCCATGGCGACGGTGCCGGTGAGATTCCTCAGGCCGTTGTCGGCCTCGTTGCGGATCGGCGCGCCCTCGGGCTTCGCCTTCATGCCGGGGAGGAATCCGCCGCCCTGGATCATGAAACCGGGGATCGTGCGATGGAACAGCGTGCCGCGGTAGAAGCCCGACTGGACGTGGCCCAGGAAATTGCGCACCGTCTCCGGGGCGCGCCTGGCGTCGAGCTCGATCTCGATGACGCCCAGGCTGGTGGTCAGGCGCGCGCGCGGGTTGTCGGTCTTGGCGGGCGGCGCGCCCGCGAGCGTGCCCGCGCAGAGCGCGGCCAGCGATACGGCCAGGAACAGTTGTGCGACACGGTTCATTGTATTCCTCCGGATGCAAAACAAGATTCGACGCGTTGGGCGACGGCAGCCCGAGCGCGGGCGATTCACATCGCCAGGCGCTGCGCCGCGGATTGCTCGGACGCCTCCTCCAGGCTCAGGCGCTGGATCGCGCGGCAGCGTCCGGTGTGCTCGTCGAGATCGAGCAGTACGCCGCACAGCGTCCCCGGGCCCTGCGCCACCTCGAAGCGTTCGGGCAGCTTCTGGATGAAACGCTTCAGGGATTTTTCCGTATCCATGCCGATGATGGAGTCGTAGCAGCCGGTCATGCCGACGTCGGTGATGTAGCCGGTGCCGCGGGGCAGGATGCGCTCGTCCGCCGTCGGGACGTGGGTGTGCGTGCCCACGACGGCGCTCACGCGCCCGTCGAGATACCGGCCGAGGGCGTTCTTCTCGCTCGTGACCTCGGCGTGGAAGTCCACCAGCACCATCTTGATGTCCACGGGCTTGTGCGCGAGCGCCTGGTCCGCGCAGCGGAACGGGCAGGCGAGGTGCGGGTGCATGAACACATTGCCCAGGAGGTTGAGGATGCCGAGCCTGTGCCCGGCGGGGGTCGTCGCCACGAACCAGCCGCTGCCGGGCGTGCCTTCGGGATAATTGTGCGGCCGCAGCAGGCGCGGCTCGGTCTTGATGTAGTCCAACGCCTCTTTCTTGTCCCAGGCGTGATTGCCGTTCGTGAGCACGTCGACGCCGAGGTTGAAGAGCTCGGTCGCGGTCTCGCGGGTGATGCCCGCGCCGCCGGCGATGTTCTCGGCGTTGGCGACCACGAGATCCAGGCGCTGGCTCTTGCGCAGGCGCGCGAGATGCGCGGCGACCGCGCGCCGCCCGGGCTGGCCCACGACGTCGCCGATGAACAGCAGTTTCATAAAATGCTTCCCTGGGTGCGTTAGGTCTCGGCGGCCGGATAGACCGCCCGATCGGTCACTGTCCCGGCGAGCGGCACATCGCCTTCGTCCGCCGGCAACCGATCCAGCATCTGGAAATCATAGGCCAGTCCGAGGAGATGCGGCTTGCGCCAGCGGTTGCGGTGGCGCAGAAAGTCCAGGCTCTTGTCGTAAAATCCGCCGCCCATGCCGAGCCGGTTGCCCGCGGCATCGAACCCGACCAGGGGCAACAGGATGAGATCGAGTTCCTGGGCCCGCACCAGATCCCGTGCGTGCACCACCGGCTCTGGGATCCCGTAGCGGTTGGGTCTGAGTTCCATGCCGGGGCGGGCCGGTGCGAACCACAGGCGGTCGCGGGTGAGCCTCGAGAGCACCGGCAACCAGCAGGTCTTGCGCATGTTCCAAATATGGTCGATGACCGCGCCGGTGTCGATCTCGCCGTCGTTGGGAAGGTAGCAGGCGATCCGGCGGCTCACCCGAAAGAAGCGGGTGGCGGTGAGATGGGCTCCGAGACGCCGCGCCGCGGCGGCTTGCTCCTCGGGGGGCACGGCGGCGCGTTGCGCGCGCAGCCTGCGGCGCAGCTCGGCTTTCAAGTCGGGCGCGGGCACAGGGAGTATTCGGGTGTCGGCTATGAGTAAAGGCGCCCTCCGCGAATGCCGTGCCGCTCCGTCACCTTGAACCGTGCGGTTCAAGTGGGTGCCTCCGAGATGCCTTAAGGCTTTCCGCTCCGGGGCGGACCTGCACAACAGCATCTACTGTCTGGCTCCCGTTCTATGAGCTATAGGTTCAGAGGATGTCTGGAACGGACACGCGCACCGCAGGGGACGCACTTCAAATAATATACTTATTGACGCGCGCCTGCCAGGTTCAGGGCGGCGTCGATTTTGTTTTGCAGGAAGCGCAGTTTCCGGCCGACCTCGTCGGGGACGCCGCCGCCGCGCAGCTCGATCAGCTCGTGGGCGATGTTGAGCGCGGCCATGATCGCGGTGCGCTCGGTGCCGATGACCTTGCCGCTGCCGTGGATCTCGCGCATCTTCTTGTCGAGGTAGGCCGCGGCCTCGATCAGCGCCGCGCGCTCGTTCTCCGGACAGGCCACCATGAAATCCTTGCCCAGGATGGCGACCGTCACGCCTTCGTGCGTGTCTCTCACCTAACTGCGCTCCAGTGCCTTGAGCCGGCCGATCATGACCTCGATGCGCTCGCGCGCCACGCGGGTCTTCTCCGTGAGCTTCGCGTGGCGTTCGCTCAGGGTGCCGTGCTCTGATTTAAGCGACTGGTTTTCGCTGCGCAGACGCCGGCAGGCATCGATCAGATCATCGACGCGGGTTTCGAGCTTCTTGAGGTCTTCGCCTTCCACGCGGGTCCGTCCGATCGCCATGATATTAGAATATTAGGACCGCGCCGGGTGCGGGTCAACGCCTCCGGTCGTACCGTTTCGAGCGGCGACGGCGCCCGACGGCGCGGGGTGGTAAAATCCCCCGCTTTCACTCCCGCGAGCCCGCCTTGGCGCATCCCGACCATTCGCCGCCGGATTACGATGAGCTCGACCGGAGTCTGCGGGCGTGCGGCGCCGGCGTCGGCGCCGCCGAGGCGCACGGCATCCTGTGCGGCGCGCTGTGCGCGTCCAAAGATCCCGCGGCGGTCTGGCCTCCCCTGATCCTGGGACACGAGCCGCTGGAGGGCGCCGCCGCTGCGGCCTTGCCTCTGCTCACGGAGCTTTATCGCCACACCCGGGCGAGCCTGGGCGAAGACGGATTCGAGTTTCAGCCGCTGCTGCCGGACGCGGACCATCCCCTGGAGGAGCAGGTGGAGGGCATGGGCGATTGGTGCCGCGGCTATCTCCTCGGGCTCGCCGGGGGCGGGGTGAAGGATGCGCGCGCACTGCCCGGCGACGCCGGCGTGGTCGGCGGCGATATCACGAAGATCGTGGAGGTCGATCCGGATGCCGCGGGCGACCCGGAGGCGCAGGAGCGGGCGCTGGCCGAAATCGTGGAGTACCTTCGCATCGGTGTGCAGCTCGTTTATGAGGAGCTGCACCCCGCGGCTTAGCAGGCTGCTGAGTGCGGTCTTCGTGAAATCGCGTAGGCGGTTTAACGTCACCCGGCAGCGTTGCACCGGTTGCGCTTGTCGTGCCGCCTTCGGCGGCGCTTAAAAGCTACTTGTGGGTGGCTGACCCACGGCAGGTAACTTTCTTTTGCGCGGCCAAAAGAAAGTCACCAAAGAAAAGGCCGCCCCGGAGCCGCCGACCCCCTCCTGCGCTTCTCGCAAGAATCGGCGCTCGCCTAACTCGCCGGGCGCAGACTACGCGCCTCGGGCTCGAACAGGAGGCGAGCGACACCCCCGATTCTTGCTGCGATGCTCGGCGGCGTCTACGGGGACCCGAAAACAACACCCATTTGGCCCTGCCGTTCACAGATGTCTCAGACCAGCAGGCCTATCTATCCGGCACGGCCTGATGGGTTTTGTTCCGATCCCCGTCGGAGCGAGCCGAGCAGCGGAACGCGCTCAGGAGGGGTCGCGAGCCTCCTGTTCGAGCCCGAGCCGCGTTTCTAAGCGGCCGGCGAGTTAGGCTCGCGCCTGAGCGCGTGAGCAGCGCAGGGCACCGCGCGCTGTGCGCGCGGCGAAGCGACCGGGGGCGTTTCTTTCGGTTCCTTTCTTGTCGCCACAAGAAAGGAACCCGTCGCGCGGGGGCGGAACCCCGCATTCAAACAAACGCCGCCGAAGGCGGCTCGACAGAAGGCAAGTCGCGGGCGGGATCATGGCGAATCAGAGCCCGCTTCAAACTGCGTCCTTGACCGGGACCGGGAATTACCGGGTCCGGTCGCGCGACCGCCCCTGCTTCTGCCCGCACGAGTACGCGATGAGCCTGAAAAACAACCTGTTAGCGCGCGGATTCCCGGGCGCGCGAGCGGATGAGTTCCAGTGTTTGCTCGTAAGTTTCCATCAGGGGTCCGCCCAGCTCCACGGCACGGCGCGCGGCGCGCTCGGCTTCCGCCCAGCGGTGTTGATCGGCGAGTGCCTGCGCTAGATTATTGAACGCCGGCGCCGCATCCGGATGGTTGCGCGTGGCGCGCCGGAAGGCCTCTTCCGCGCCACGCACGTCCCCCAGCGCGTAGCGCGCGTTGCCGAGTCCCATCTGCGCGCCGCGGCTTCTGGGCCAGCGGGCGAGCGCCGCGCCGTAGGCCCGGGCCGCTTCCTCCCAGCGCGCGATGCGCTCGAGCGCCGTAACCGATTGCAGGTACGGAATTTCCTCCGCGGTGTACGGCAGGCGCTCCGGCGGCAGCACCGCGATGGCCCAGTAATCGCCGCGTCGCCAGGTGCGCTCGAAGAGATCCATCGGCGTGACGCGGCGCCGTTCCCGACCCGAGCGCAGGATCACCTCGTTGTTCGGCAGATCGAAGCCCACCACCACGGCGTAGTGCCACTTGGGATACCACGAGAGCCCGAGGTTCTGCAGCACCAGAACGGGATTGCCCGAGGCGACCTCGGCGGCGAGCGACTCGATCTGCGGGCGCAGCACGTAGGGCACGCGCCCATGGCGGCGCGCGGCGGCGATCAGCTCGACCTGCAGGCTTCCCTGGCGTTCGGGGAGATAGACCTCGGGCGCAAGCGCCTCGGGCGCGACCGCGATACCGCTATGGCCGAGCACCGTCGCCAGCGCCGCCGGGCCGCACTGGTATTCCTCTTGCGGGAAGAATGGCACGGCGTTCAACTCGACCGGTCGCGGGAAGGCCTCGGCGGTTTGGCGCAGCCGCTCGGTTTGCAGCGGCGCGCAGGCCGCCGTCAGCAACGCGATCAGGAGGAAAAGACCGCCCGGGGTGACCCGCCGCCGCATCGGCTGCAGAGCGTGCGCGGTCCGGACTCAGCGCCGGCCCGGTTTCTTCACAAACGGGAAGATGTCGGTGAAACCCGCGATGTCGGTGACGAGCAACACCAGGAAGACAAACACCGCGAGCCCCAACACGTCGCCGCCTGCCGGCAGTTCATCGATCTTGTTGCCGAGCAGTTGCGCCTCCCGGTCGGTCATGCCATCGACCCGCGCCTGCACCTGGGCGGGGTCGACGCCGCGCGCAAGCAGCGCGCTTTTCACCTGTTCACGGTCGAGCAAGGCGTGGAGGCGCGCGCGTTCCGGTGTGGCCTGACCGGTGGCGAGGACGGCCTCGGTGCCGATGAGCGCGGCCTGCGCCGCGGGCCCGTGCAGGGTGAACGCCACGAATCCGGACAGAACGAGGTAGCTCAGGGGCCTGGCATTGCGACGGAGTTTTTCCATGGTCTCTCTCCTGTGGCAGGGGTGGATTTTTCGCGATGCGAATCGCGTCAAAACCAGTAACCCCGGATACGGCGGCTCAGCAATAACTTCCCGCAGGTCCGGAGCCTGTTGCGGCATTATATCAGCGCCGCGATCCGCCTTCATGCGCGCCGGTCGGGTGTTTTTGGCATAATGGCGCCATGGATCCGAAGATCTTCGAGAAACGCCGCCGACAGGTGATGCAACACATGGGTGGGGGCGTGGCCATCATCCCGACCGCCCCGGTGCGCGCCCGCAATCGCGACGTCGATTATCCCTACCGCTCCGACAGCGACTTCTATTACCTCACGCATTTTTCCGAGCCCGAGGCCTGCGCCGTACTGGTGCCGGGGCGCCCGCACGGCGAGTACATCCTGTTCTGCCGCGAGCGCAACCCGGAGAAGGAGATCTGGGAGGGACGGCGCGCGGGGCTCGAAGGCGTGCGCGAGCTCTACGGCGCCGACGACGCCTTTCCCATCGAAGACATCGACGACATCCTTCCGGGGCTCATCGAGAACCGCGAGAAGGTGTTCTACAGCATGGGCCGCTACAAGGAGTTCGATCTGCGGCTCATGAACTGGGTGAACGAGGTGCGCGGGAAGAGCCGCAACGGCGTGCACGCGCCGGGCGAGTTCGTCGATTTGAATCACATCCTGCACGAGATGCGTCTGTTCAAGGGCCCGGAGGAGATTCGTCTCATGAAGCGCGCGGCCAAGGTGTCGGCCGCCGCGCACCGGCGCGCGATGCGGGCCTGCCACCCGGGCATGACGGAGTACGAGATCGAGGCCGAGCTGCTCTACGAGTTCAAAAAGGGCGGCAGCTCCTATCCGGCCTATCCCCCGATCGTGGCCGGCGGCGAAAACGCCTGCATCCTGCACTACACCGAAAACCGCTCCGAGCTCAAGGACGGCGATCTGCTGCTCATCGACGCCGGCGCCGAGATCGACGGCTACGCCGCCGACATCACGCGCAGCTTTCCGGTAAACGGCAAATTCCGCGCCGAGCAGCGCGCGCTGTACGAGCTGGTGCTCGCGGCGCAGCTCGCCGCCATCGAAAAGATCCGGCCCGGCAGCCACTGGAACGAGCCGCACGAGACCGCGGTGCGCGTCCTCACCGAGGGGCTCAAGGACCTGGGGCTTTTGAACGGAAGTGTCGACGGCCACATCGAGAGCGGCGGCTACAAGCGTTTCTACATGCACCGCACCGGCCACTGGCTCGGCATGGACGTGCACGATGTCGGCGACTACAAGGTGGACGACATCTGGCGGCTGCTCGAGCCCGGCATGGTGCTCACCGTGGAGCCCGGGCTCTACATCGCGGGCGGCGCCAAGGACATCGACGAGCGCTGGTGGAACATCGGTATCCGCATCGAGGACGATGTGCTCGTCACGCGCGACGGCCACGAGGTCCTTTCGCGCGAGGTGCCCAAGGGCGTCGACGAGATCGAGGCCTTGATGCGGGGGTAGGAGTTTGCTCCGCAGTTACAGCTTAACCGAACAGCAGTGAAACCGCGGGAACGCGGATAAGGGAACCTCTAAAAATACCTGGAAAGATCTTTTTCACCGCAGAGAACGCAGAGCACGCAGAGAAAATCCATTTTTGTTTCAGTAGCTTTGTGCCTCTACGGCGCTGCGGTGGGCCGGATGTACCGTGAATAACGGGAATTTTTAGAGGTTCCCATAAGAGATCAAGAGATGAAAGCAAAGCGTTTTTGATCTGCGTTTATCCGCGTTCATCTGCGGTTCCAAACTCACCGCGGATGCCCGGAGGGCCCGCCCAGCGCGCTCGTCAGAGGGTAAGACGTTTGCGCCGGCGCCGGTCCAGCCACCACGCCAGCAGCGGCAGCGTAAGGCTGGTGCCGGGGACGGCGAGCACCGTGAGGTAAAGACCCAGACGGCCCATGCGTTGCAGATGCGCCTTCATTTCCGCGCGATCTTCGTTTGACCAGCGCAGCCCGTTGCGCGGTTTCATCAACAGGACGAGCAGGCCGGGCACACGCTGGATTTCGGCGCGCAGACGGAATCTCTCGCGCTCCTGCAGCATCCACAGCGACGTGCCGAGGCGTTTGATCGCGCCGATGACGCCCGCGGAAGGCCTTGGCGCCATTCCAGAGACGGCATTACCTGCGCGGCAAGGCGCCGCCGCTTCACGGATTTCGCTCACCTGTGCCTGGGACGCGTTCTGAATCATTAACCGTGGATATGAGCACATTCCATGCCACGATTGGCGAAGCGCGACTGGCCCCGGGTTTCCGCAGCGATATCGGGGCTTGCGCCGGAAACATCCGGTCAGGGGTCGCCCGCGGGCGCGGAAAAAGTCGCTGGTGTGTCAGGTCTGGGCGGACGCCGCGACCGATTTGTTGGCCACCGTGGGCGAAACGTAAATGCGGTAATATCCCTTCTATCCTTGGGCGCGTATTAAGGTCGATCGCACAGGCAAGCGGTTCGATTTTGGGTCGCCCGATCCTCGGCGCCGACCGGCGGTGACGGTTATTGCGGCGGCATGGATCCACTTGAACATGCCCGCGAGGCTATCTGTGCGCTGGCGCGGGATCGAAGCTTTCGTGCCGCCGCAATAATCGGAAACTCATAATGATTTTCGTTATTGACCCGGCACATCCGTGCCGTAACCAATGCCACGAGAGGCGCATCCGGCTTGCCTTCGTTCAAGTACAATCGTGCCGGGTCAATAACATGCGAACCGACTTCGATATCCTCATCATCGGCGGCGGGCTGGTCGGCGCGAGCCTCGCCGGCGCGCTGCGCACGAGCCCCCTCAGGATCGGCATTGTCGAGGCCACGACGCCCTCCGCCCCGACCCAACCGAGCTGCGATGAGCGCACGCTGGCGCTGGCCTACGGCTCGAAACGCATTTTCGAGGGCATGGGTGTCTGGAGCGATATCGCACCGGGTGTTACGCCGATCGAGCGCATTCACATCTCGGACCGCGGACACTTCGGGTTTACCCGCTTGAACGCCGCCGACGCGGGTCTTCCGGCCCTGGGTTACGTGGTCGAAAATCGCGCGTTGGGGGCGGCGCTGCGCAAGACGCTGGAGGGATCGCAGAACGTCGAATGGCTCTGCCCGGCGACAATGCAGGACATCCGTTTCCAGCCCGAGGCCGCGACGGTCGCGGTTCATCGCAACGGCGCAACCCGGACAGTCACGGCGCGTCTCATCGTCGCGGCCGACGGCGCGCGCTCGGCGGTGCGGGAGGCCGTGGGCATCGCGGCCGTACACACGGATTACGCCCAGACCGCCATCGTGACGAGTGTCGCCATCGGCCGGCCGCACGGGAACACGGCGTACGAGCGCTTCACCGCGACCGGACCGCTGGCCCTGCTGCCCGTGCGCGGGCAACGCTGCGCCGTCGTCTGGAGCGTGCCTGCGGCCGCGGCCGAGACGCTGCTCGGCCCGAGCGATGAGGAGTTTCTCGCGCGCCTGCAAGCGCATTTCGGCGATCGGCTCGGTGCGTTCACGCGCCTTGCTCGGCGTGCGGCCCATCCGCTGGCGTTGACGCGCGTCGCCGAGCATGTGCGCGCGCGCCTTGCGCTCATCGGCAACGCCGCGCACACCGTGCATCCGGTGGCGGGGCAGGGATTCAACCTGGGCCTGCGGGACGTCGCGGTGCTGTCCGAGGTCCTCATCGAGGCTCTGCGCGCGGGGCGCGACATCGGCGATCTCGAGGTCTTGCGCCAATATGCCCGCTCGCGCGGTCGCGACATCCGGGCCACGTCCGCGTTCACCGACGGCCTGATCCGCGTGTTCTCGAACGACATTGCGCCGGTCGTTGTTGCCCGGAATCTGGGCCTCATCGCCGTGGATCTCATGCCGCCGGTCAAGCGCGGCTTGATGCGCCTGACCGGCGGCCTCGCCGGGCGGCTGCCGCGCCTCGCCCGCGGCCTGCCTCTATAAGACGTTTCACCACAGAGGGCACAGAGGACACAGAGAAAAGGTGGATAGACAGGATTAACAGGATTACCTCAAAAATTTCCTTGTTCAATTCGCCAATTCGGTGAATCCTGTCCTCTTTCGATTTTCTCTGTGTCCTCTGTGATCTCTGTGGTAAATGATAATTTATGAACTTCGACGTTCTGATCGTCGGCGGCGGCATGGTGGGCGCGAGCCTTGCCTGCGCGCTGGGCAACGGCGCGCTCAAGGTCGGCCTCCTGGATCGGAGCGCGCCGGCCCCGTCGCCGGAACACGGATACGATCTGCGCGTGAGCGCCGTCACGCTCGCATCACGCGCGTTCCTGGAGAACATCGGCGCGTGGGAGGGTATCGCGCGCCGGCGCGTCGCGCCGGTCGAGGCCATGCACGTCTGGGACCGGAACGGACACGGCTCGATCCATTTCGATGCGGCCGAGATCGGCGCGCCCTGCCTTGCCTACATCGTCGAAAACCGCGTGATCCAGGCGGCGCTCATCGAGCGGCTGAATCGGCTCACCAACATTCATTATCTTTGCCCGGTCGACACGGCCGAACTCGCGCTCGGCGTCGACCGGGTTTCCGTGGCGCTCGCGGACGGACGCCGGCTGCACGCGCGCCTGCTGGTCGGTGCCGACGGCGCGGAGTCCGCGGTGCGGCGCGCCGCCGGGATCGACACGCGGTCGCTCGATCTCGATCAGAAGGGCATCGTCGCCACGGTCACGACCGAGCGGCCGCATGCGAACATCGCGCGCCAGCGGTTCCTCGACACCGGCCCGCTCGCGTTTCTGCCGCTGCCCGATCCGAGGGCCTGCTCCATCGTTTGGTCCGCCGACGCCCGACGCGCCGATGAGCTGCTCGCGCTCGATGATGCGGCGTTCGGCGTCGAGCTGGAGTGCGCCATCGGGGGTGCGCTCGGTGGGATCGAATCCATCGGTCCGCGCGCCGGTTTCCCCCTGACGCTGGCGCACGCTCGGGCCTACACCGCCCCGCGTGTCGCGCTCGCGGGCGATGCCGCCCACACGGTGCATCCGCTCGCCGGCCAGGGCGTCAATCTGGGGTTCCTGGACGCCGCGGCGCTCGCCCAGGTATTGCTCGATGCCGACGCGGCCGGGAAAGACATCGGCGCGCACGCCGTGCTGCGGCGCTACGAGCGCTGGCGCAAGGGCGGCAATCTCGCGATGGTTTCTCTCACCGGCGCGTTCCGTTATCTCTTTGGCAACAACCTGCCCGGGGTGCGCGCGCTACGCAACCTCGGCCTCGATCTTGCCGATAGCGCGACGCCGATCAGGCGTTTCCTCATGCGCCGCGCGAGCGGCCTCGAAGGCGACCTCCCGCGGCTCGCGCGGGCGCGGGCCCATTAACCCGCTGGGGAAGAGGTTCCCTAACGCGCGTAACCCCAAATGTCCTTGAGGTAGGCGTCGACGCCGGCGTATTCGTCTTTGGCCGCCCGGGTCAATCCCTTGTCGTTACCATAGGCCTCGAGCAGCTTCGCCACCGCCGCGGATGCCTCCGGCGAGACCAGCGCCGCGGCGATCTTGGCCTGCTCCTCGGGCGGGATGCGCGGACCGGCGGAGAACGCTTGGTTCGGCAGCACCTTGGTCTTGTAGATAACCCTGCTGAAGTTGCCGCTGTCGTATTTCTTCAGATTTGTGATGGGCAGGATGCCGGCGGCGCATCTTTTGTCGGCGACCACGCCCCCATACACCCGTGCCCAGCCCACCGTGTCGATGAGCACGGGTTGGCGCGAGGGGTTGTCGAACTCGCCGAGCACCGCGAGCGTCCCGAGATTGGGCGGATTCATGCCGCAAATCTTTTTGCCCGCGAGCTGCTTGATGTCCGTGAGCGGGTCGTCTTTGCGCACGATCACCGCGAATACAAACTCCTCCGCGATCTTTGCGAGGGCATTATGCTGGATGTTGGCGATGCGCCAACTGTTGAAGTGCGGCCCATCGAACACGAGATCGTAGCTGCCTTTCTGCATGTCGGTCTGGTAGGTGAGCCAGTTGTTCGGGTGCACATAGACGATCCGCTTGCCGATCACGCCCGAGAGGTACTCGGTGACGGGTTGATAGATCTTGGCGCCGTCCTCCGGCGTCTCGCGCGGTGGCGCGCTGAAAATGAGCACGTTGTCCTTGCCGCCCGGGCCCTGCGCACGCAGGCCCTCGGACGCCGCGGCGACCACGGTCGGGGACGAAATCGCGTACGAAACCTTTTGGCCGGCCGCCGAGCGGTCCGGCTGCGCGCCCGGGGCGGCGTGGATCGGATCTGCGAGCATGAAGACGGCAGCGGCCGTCAGAAGAAACCGGATTTTCCTGAAGAACATGTGACCTCCTTGTCGGTATCGGATGGCTCGGAAAGGAACGTACGGTACACGGCAACGCCGCGAACGCGGAATCCTTCCGCGTTCGCGGCGCGTTCAACCCGCCCGGGACGGCTAGTAGTAACCCCACTCGTTCTTGAGGAACTCCGCGAGGCCGGCGTATTCCTGGTTGCTCGCCGGAACGAGCTTCTCGGCGGACCAGGCCTTGAGCAGCTTCTCGGTCGGGCCGGCCGCCTCGGGCGCAACCAGTGCGGCGGCGATCCTGGCCTGCTCGGCCGCGCTCAGACGTGGCCCGGCGGAAAATGCCTGGTTCGGCATCGCTTTTTCCTTGAAGATCACCTTGACCGTCGCCCCGGCGGGATCGAATTTCTTGAGCTGACCCGCGGGCACCACGCCGCCGATGCACTTGCCCGCGGCCACGCCGTTGTAGATGTTCTTCCAACCTTCGGTGCTCAAGATGACCGGCTGGCGCGCGGGGTTGTCGAACTGGTTGAGCAGGGTAAGCGTGCCGAGGTTCGGCGGCGCGTGCGCGCACACCGTGCGTCCGGCGAGCTGCTTGGGATTGCTGATCTTGCCATTGTCCTGCTTCACGATCGTGACGAACGCGAAATCGCCCGGGAGCTTGACCAGCATGTTGTGTTGCAGTTTCTCGGCGCGGTAGCTGTTGAAGTGCGGGCCGTCGAAGACGATGTCATAGCCCCCTTCCAACATCTTGGTCCGGTACACACCCCAGGTCCCCGGATGCTTGTAGACGACCTTCTTGCCGAGCGCCTTGCTCAGGTGCTCCGCGATCGGCTGATAGATATCCATGCCGGCCTCAGGTGTCTCGCGCGGTGGAGCGCTGAAGACGAACTCGTCGGCCGCCGCGCCGGGCGCGGCGCTGCTCATCCCCGGCGAGGGCTGGAACGCGGCCTTCTTCACCGTGGCGGCGTTCGCCTGGCGAATCGGGGAGGCGCTGTTGTCGGCGACGGCGAACTGCGCGAACGCGGCGAACGGAAGGGTGAAAGCGATTTGCAGGGCGATACGGCTCGTGCTCATAATTACTCTCCTTAGTAGACACATTCACACACGACATGCAGTTGCCTCGGGCGGCGTTTTCTGCGCGCGGGGATCTTCCATGACATCTTTACTTTAAGGTGGGAGGCACAAACTTGACGCATCCCCGTTGTTCGATGATGTCAGCCTCATGTAAGGATAAAAACTGTAGACGATGTTTTCGGCAAATCCAGAAAAAAATCGAGATCGGATACGCGCGACCGACCAGCGGCGGCTTTGCGGTGCCTGAACGGCGGGTGCGAATTCGCCGCGTCCGGTTTCTTATCGGCGCGGTTTGCTCGGACCTTAAGCGCCGGCGTCATGTTGGAATTTCTCCAAGTGCGATAGACCGCTTATGTCAATAAAATGACGCGGGATTTCCGGAACAATCCAACCGCGACAAAAAAGCCGTCGGTGCTCTGGACAAACCGCGCGCGCCGCCTATAGTTAACGTCGCTGGATGCAACGGTGTTTTTCCGGCGCCGGACAGAACCGATCAGGAGATGAGTGCATGGACGCACCAGGACAGGATTTGCGACAGGACTTGCGCCGCCCCGCCCCGAGACCTCGGCCGGTATTGATGATCCCCCTGAGACGCTGCGGCAGCCACGCGCTGCGGTTGCGCCTTAACTTCAGTCCGGATTTCTATTCCCCGTATCCGCTCCACATCGTGGATTTCATGCCGCTCGTCGAGCTTTACGGCGACTTGCGCGACGACAAGACCTATTTCCAGTTCGTCGTCGACATCGTGGGACTCCAGAGCGTGAGCATGGTGAAGTGGCCCGACGTGGTCTTCGATCCGGTCCAGATCTTCGAGGCCGTCAAGGACGAACCCCGCAGCGTGCACCGCGTCGTGTGGGAGTTGTTGTTCCAGGCCGGAGCGCGACACCACGCGAAGGTGGTCATGGACAAGTCGCTCGACAGCGTGCATTACGCGCCGGAGCTGATTTCGCTCTTCGACGACATGCTGTTTTTGAACGTGGTCCGCGACCCGCGCGCGCAGGTGGCGAGCATGAACCGCGCCATCATCCACGATTTCGACACGCTCCTGAACGCCCAGACCTGGGTGAAGGCGCAAGAGGCGGGACGCAAACTCGCCCTGCAGTACCCCGAGCGGGTGCTGACTATCCGTTACGAGGATTTCCTGCACAACCAGGAGGCGGTGTTGCGCAAGACCTGCGGCTTCTTCGGCATCGAGTTCCTGCCCTCGATGCTGGACATCTCCCGCTCGCAGGAGGCGCGGCAGATCTCGGGGCTCTCGGCGCTGTGGGAGTCGAACTGCTACGCCCCGCTCCCGGCGCACCGGGACAAGTTCCGCAAGACCCTAAGCGTCGAGGAGATCGAGATCATCGAAACGCTCGCGGGCGAGTTCATGGATTATTACGGCTACGAGCGCATGACGCCTGGAAAGACCGCGATCGCGCCGGCCGCGATCGCCGAGGCGCGCAATCGCAGCGAGGCCAGGAAGCAGATGGCTTGGGCCGAGCTCCAGATCAACAGCCACCGCGATTACGCCCTGCGCAAGTTCCGCGCGGACTACATCCAGATGGTGAAGGACAGACTCAGACGCATGCACGAGGCGCCGCGGCGCGTGGCCGCCGCGCGCGATGCGATGTTCCTCGATGTGGGAACCGCGACCGTCTACGAGGCGCGGGAGCAGGCCCCCTGAGCGCAACGACGAAACCTCCGATAGACGCAGACGAACGCAGATGTATTTAGCGGTAAGAGAAATCTGCGTTAATCTGCGGGACGGATATTTTTAGTAGAAACCCCACTCGGTCTTGAGGTAGTCCGCCAACCCGGCATACTCGCGATTGCTGGTGACGGCGAGGCGCTCGCCCACCTTGTAGGCGGCGCGCAGTTTTTCGGTCGGACCGGCCGCCTCGGGCGCGAGCAGCGCCTCGACGATCAGGGCCTGCTCCTTGGCCGTGACTCGCGGCCCCGCGGACAGGGCCTGATTCGGTATCGCCCGCGCCTGGTACACGATCTTCGTGCGGCCCTCCTTGTCGAGCTTCTTCAGGTTGGCGAGCGGCAGCACCCCGCCCGTGCAGCGGCCGGACACGACGCCGTCGTAGATCCGGTCCCAGCCCTCGGTGTTGAGGATCATGGGCTGGCGCGCCGGATTGTCGAACTGCCCGAGCAGGATCAGCGTGCCGAGATTGGGCGGGGCGTGGGCGCAGAAGGTGCGCCCGACCATCTCGCGCGCCGAGGCGAACGCCTCGTCTTTCTTCACGATCGCCACGAACTCGTGGCCGGTCGGAATCTTCACCAGGATGTTGTGGCTGAGTTTCTGCGCGCGGTAGCTGTTGAAGTGCGGCCCGTCGAACACGAGATCGTAGGCGCCATTCAGCATCTCGGTGCGATAGGCGCCCCAGGTGCGCGGGTGGCGATACACGACCTTGCGGCCGATCGCCTGGGCGAGGTACTCGGCGATCGGGCCGTAGAGCGCCGCGCCTTCCTCGGCGGTCTCGCGTGGCGCGGCCGTGAAGAAGAGGGCGTCGGACTCGGCGAGCGCCGCGGCCGGGGCGGGCGCATCGCGCCGTTCGGCGAGCGAAACCTTTTTGGCCGCGGTGTCGGTCTTGCCGAAGAACGAGCCAAGCATGTTGTCGGCGCCGGCCGCGGGGCTTACGAGCGCCGCCGCGGCGACCGCCGCCAGAAAGACAATCCGCAGGTAGTGATTGGGCATAACGTTCTCCTCTGATCCATCTCGTTTCAGACAACAGCGTTTAGGCAGCACGCGATTCGGAGTCCGTTCGGTTGCGAGGGCGGCTGCGTTCGGGAATTCACACGCGCCCCGAGCGCAGCCACTCACACCGCCTGTTACGCCTAGTTATAGATCGGTTACCGCGGATTGCAGTCGAAGTCCGACCGGCGGCGGGAACGGGCCTCGCCAGTGGCGAAAAGCCGCCGGGCCAAGGTGTTCTATACTTGGTCCAGGTATTGCACCAACCCGGAGTGCCCGATTTTGACGCGACGAACAAAACCGATCCCGAAACGCAAGCGCCGCAAGGCGGACTCCGGACCGGCCCCAGCCCAACCCCCGCGGGTCGGTCTCGGGGCGCTGTTCTGGATTTTCTTCCGTATCGCCTGCACGAGCTTCGGTGGCTTCATGGCCATGATCGCGGTCGTTCAGAACGTCGTGGTCGAACGCCGGCGGTTGCTCGGCCATCAGGACATGCTGGATGGAATCTCGCTCGCGCAATTGCTGCCGGGTCCGATCGCGGTGAACGTCTGCGCCTACGTCGGCTACCGCCTGCGCGGCGGCGCGGGCGCGTTCGTGGCCGCCGCGGCCGCGATCCTGCCCGCGTTCGCGCTCATCGTCGCGCTGGCGTATGCGTACTTCCGCTGGGGCGAGATGCCGGCCGTGAGCCGCGTGTTCCAGGGCTTCGTGCCGGCGGTGGCGGCGATCATCGTGGGTGCGGCCTGGAACATGGGCCGCAAGGCCGTGACTGAATGGCGCGCGGGCGCGATCGCCGCCGCCGCCTTCGCGGTATTGCTCGGGATCGGCGGTTTCTACTCCACGCTCGCGGTGATTCTGGGCGCCGGCCTGATCGGCTGGCTGCTGTTCCGCGGGGAGACGGGCGTCGCCGCGCGCAAGCGCGCTGCGCCGGGCCGGCGGTCCCGCGCGCACGAATTTCTGCTGGCCGCGCCGCTCGCCGGGGTGGCGCCGCTGCTGGCGTTCGAGCCGAGCGTGCTCGGCAAATTGTTCGCGGTGTTCGCCGGTATGAGCGTCGTGCTCTTCGGCGGCGGTTATGTGTTCATTCCGCTCATCCAGGAGATCGTGGTGGACACGCATCACTGGGTGACGCCGCGCGAGTTCGTCGACGGCATCGCGCTCGGTCAGATCACGCCCGGCCCGATCCTGGTGAGCGCGGCCTTCATCGGCTACAAGGTGGCGGGGTTGGCCGGCGCCGCGGTCGCGACCGTCGGCATCTTCGCCCCGCCGGCCGCGATCATGGTAGGCGCGGCGCACGTGCTCGAGCGCATCAAGCACTCGAAGGCGATCGTGGCGGCCTTCCAGGGCATCCGCCCGGCGGTCGTCGGCATGATCTTCGCCGCCGCGGTCATCGTTGGCCAGACCGCCGCGCCGGTGTGGTATTCGGCCGCGATCTTCGCCGCGGCGCTTGTCGCGCTCGTGCGCTTCAAGGTCGAAGCCGTTTGGATCATCCCGGCCGCCGGCCTGCTGGGTCTTGTGCTGTACTGAATCGAAGCAAGGTTTTGCGCGGTACGGAGAAAATTACACCATGCCCATCTTTATGATCGGAACCCAGCGCTCAGGCTCCAATCTGCTGCGCCTGATGCTCAACGAGCAGCCGGGGATCGTCGCCCCGCATCCGCCGCACGTCCTGCAACGCCTGATGCCGCTCATGCCGGGCTACGGCGACCTCGGGCGCGACGAGAATTTTTCCCTGCTCGTGGACGATGTTTGCCGGCTGGTCGAGCTCAACCCCGTGCCCTGGGAGGGCGTGACGCTGAACCGCGCGGACATTCTGGGCCGCTGCCGCGACCGCTCGCTGGCGGCGGTGTTCGGCGCCGTCTACGATGCGTTGGCCGAGGCGCGCGGCGCGCGGACCTGGTGCTGCAAGAGCCTCGCCAATATCGTCTACCTCGATGAGATCGAGCGTTGCTTCGGCCGTGCCGCGAAGTATATCTACCTCCATCGCGACGGGCGCGACGTGGCGGTCAGCTTCCGCAAGGCCGTGGTGGGCGAGAAGCACTACTACTTCATCGCCAAGGAGTGGGCCGAGACCCAGCGCCTGGCGCTTAAGCTGCGTGACCGCATCGGGCGTCGGCGCTTTTTCAGCGTGGCCTACGAGGACATCGTCGCCAAGCCGAAGAAGACCATGCGCGCGCTCTGCCGTTTCCTCGGCAAGCGGTTCATGCCCGCGATGCTCGAGTTCTACAAATCGGATGAGGCCAAGCGTGCCGCCGGATCGAGTGACCTCTGGACCAACGTCGCGCGCCCGCTCATGACCGATAACACAAAAAAGTTCCTGCGCGAGGCCTCGGCCGAGGACGTGCGCATCTTCGAGTCCGTTGCGGGCGACGTTCTTGATGCGCTGGGCCACGAGCGGGTGGCGGTCCGGCGCGGCGAAGAACGCGCCTTCACGGAGGAGGAGATCCGCCAGTTCGAGCAGGAGAACAGGCGTTTGAAGGAGGAGGTGCTCCGCGGCACCGACGCCGAGGACTTGAAGCGCCGCGACCGGCAGGCGGCGCTGCTGGCCGAGATCCGCGCCCGCCGCGAGCTCCGCGGGGCCGCCTGAGGTCGGCGATACTTTCGTGCGCGGCCCGGGCGGGGCGAAGGGATCCCGGCGCTGAGTTTTTTCCTTTTTTGTCAGGCCCCCTTAAGGTATCTGTAAGTCCTTGAGCTTGCGTGTGAGCGTGTTGCGCCCCCAGCCGAGCTTTTTGGCCGCATCCTGCTTGCGCCCGCCGGTCGCCTTGAGCGCGGCCTCGATCAGGACGCGCTCGAAGCTCGCATTGATCTCCCGAAAGATGTTCCGTCCGCCACGCGCGAGCTGCTGCTCCACCGTGCTCTTGAGCCTGACCTCCCAGTCGCCCTCGGTCGCCTGCTCGGCGTCGGCGGCGCGCAGCTCCGGCGGCAGATCCTCGATGCGTATGGTCTGGCCCGGGGCCATGACCGTGAGCCAGCGGCAGGTATTCTCGAGCTGGCGCACGTTGCCGGGCCAGGGCAGCCGGCATAGATACTCCTCGGCCGCCGACGCCAGGCGCTTGGACTCGACGCCCAGTTCCTTCGCGGATTTCGTCAGAAAATTGCGCGCCAGCGCCGGAATGTCCTCTTGCCGTTCGCGCAGCGCTGGCAGGTGGATGCGGATCACGTTCAGGCGATGGAATAAATCCTCGCGGAAGCGACCGTCCTTGACGCGGCTCTCGAGATTCTGGTTGGTGGCGGCGATGATGCGCACGTCCGTTTCCACCTGGTCGTGGCCGCCGACGCGGTAGAACCCGCCGTCCGACAGCACTCGCAGCAGCCGCGTCTGCAGCTCCGCGGGCATGTCGCCGATCTCGTCGAGGAACAGCGTCCCCCCGTCGGCCTGCTCGAACCGCCCCTTGCGTTGCTGGACCGCGCCGGTGAAGGCGCCTTTTTCGTGACCGAACAACTCCGACTCCAGCAGCTCGCTTGGAATGGCGGCGATATTGATCGCGATGAAGGGTCGCTCGGCCCGGGGGCTGTGGTTATAGAGCGCGCGCGCCACCAATTCCTTCCCGGTGCCGGACTCCCCGTTGATCAGTACGCTGAGATTGGAACCGGAGAGCCGGCCGATGGCGCGGAACACCTCTTGCATCGAGGGGGCCGAGCCGATGATCTCCGGCGTGCGGTCCGCGGCCTCCGCGGTCTCGGTCTTCTGCCGGCGGCGATGTTCGAGCGCGCGGCGCACGAGCCGCACCGCCTCATCCACGTCGAAGGGCTTGGGCAGGTATTCGAAGGCGCCGCCGCGGTAGGAAGCCACGGCGCTGTCGAGGTCGGTGTGCGCGGTGATGACGATGACCGGAATCTCGGGCGCCTTGGCATGGACGGTTTTCAGAAGATCCAGGCCGCTCACGCCCGGCATGCGGATGTCGCTGATGATCGCGTCGGGCTGCATGTGGTCGAGCAGCTCGGCGAGGTCGTTGGCGGAATCGAATGGGCGCACGGACAAACCGGCCTGCTCCAGGGCCTTCTCCAGCACCCAGCGGATGGAGCGATCGTCGTCGATGACCCAGACGATGTCTTGCCTAGCCATGGCTTGTCTCCAGAGGTAGATAGATGGTGAAAATCGTCTGTTTCGGGCGACTCGTGCATTCGATCAGCCCGCCGTGCTTGGCGACGATGTCCTGCGCGATCGAAAGCCCGAGGCCCGTGCCGTCCGGGCGGCCCGTGACCATGGGATAGAAGATGTGCTCCATGAGCGCTTCCGGGATGCCGGGCCCGTTGTCCTCGATCTCGGTCCGCAGCACCAGCCGGTGGCGTTTGTGGCCGATGGTGAACTGACGTTCGATGCGGGTGCGCAGAAAAATCGTCCCATGCCGTTCCATCGCCTCGATGGAATTGCGCACCATGTTGAGCACCGCCTGGATGAGCTGGTCCGGGTCGGCCTCGAGCTCCGGCAGGCTCGGGTCGTAGTCGATCCGGATGGTGAGGCCGACGGGCACCTCCACCAGCATGAGCCGGCGCACGTGATCGAGGATCTCATGGATGTTCACGCGCCGCTTCCTGAGCGGCTGGTGCGCGCCGATCATGCGGTCCACGAGGTTGCGCAGGCGATCGGCCTCGTGAATGATGATGCGCGTGTACTCCTTGAGCGACTTGTCGGGCAGCTCGCGTTCTAGGAGCTGTGCCGCACCGCGCAGGCCCCCGAGCGGATTTTTGATTTCATGCGCGAGCCCGCGCATGACCGCGCGGTTGGCGGCCTGCCGGTCGAGCATGTTCTCGTCGCGCGTGAGGCGGAGCAGCCGGTCCACCTGCGTGAGCTCCACCAGCAGCTCATCGCCGCCGGTCCCGTCCGGTAACGGCGTGACGGTGCAGTCCACGGTGATGAAGCGCTTGGCGGGAAGCGCCAGGCGTACGCCGCGCGCCGTAAAGGGGAGGCGCGTGGCGAGCGTGTCGCCCAGCGCGCGTACGAGCCGCAAGCTGTGCGGCACCAGTTCCGCGAGCTTGCGGCCGACCACCTTTTTGGCGCTGACCTCGAACAACATTTCCCCGGCGGGATTGATGGAGGTCAGGCGCAGCCCCGCGTCGAACGTCACGACGGCGCCGGTGAGGTTCTCCAGGATGCGCTGCGGGTTTCCGGCCATTTTAGGTCTGATCGCTAACATCAGAAACAGCTCAGCAATTATTGCGCCAATAACTATTTCTTTGTAAAACAGGTAGTTACTAAAACGAAAATCTCTGGTTCGGGGTAGTATGCACCAGAATAGTGCACATAGGCATAGGGCATAAACAAAAACGCCCCCGAAGGGGGGCGTTTTTGCGTTACACCAGACCTCGCGTCAAACGCTGTAGTACATATCGAACTCGATCGGATGCGTGGTCATACGCAGGCGCGTGACCTCCTGCATCTTAAGGTCGATGTAGGCGTCGATCAGGTCGTTGGTGAACACCCCGCCCTTGGTGAGGAACTCGCGGTCCTTTTGCAGGGCTTCGAGCGCCATGTCGAGCGAGTGGCACACGGTCGGGATCTTCTTCGCTTCTTCCGGCTCCAGGTCGTACAGGTCCTTGTCCATGGCCTCGCCCGGATGGATCTTGTTCTGGATGCCGTCGAGACCGGCCATCATCATGGCGGTAAAGGCGAGATAGGGGTTGGAGCCCGCATCCGGGAAGCGCACCTCGATGCGCCGGCCCTTGGGGTTCGACACGTACGGGATGCGGATCGAGGCCGAGCGGTTGCGCGCGGAGTACGCAAGCATCACCGGCGCCTCGAAGCCCGGCACCAGCCGCTTGTAGGAGTTGGTGAGCGAGTTGGTGATGGCGTTCAGCGCGCGGGCGTGCTTGATGATGCCGCCGATGTAGTAGAGCGCAATCTGCGACAGCCCGCCGTACTCGTTGCCGCTGAACAGGTTCTTGCCGTCCTTCGCGAGCGACTGGTGTACGTGCATGCCGGAGCCGTTGTCGCCGACGATGGGTTTGGGCATGAAGGTCGCGGTCTTGCCGTAGGAATGCGCGACGTTGTGCACGCAGTACTTGTAGATCTGGAGCTCGTCGGCCTTCTTCACCAGGGTGTTGAACACCATGCCGATCTCGTTCTGGCCGGCGGTCGCCACCTCGTGGTGGTGGGTCTCGATCTTGAGCCCCATCTCTTCCATCGCCAGGCACATGGCCGAGCGGATATCCTGCTGCGAGTCCACCGGCGGCACCGGGAAGTAGCCGCCCTTGATGCCCGGACGGTGACCGAGATTGCCGCCCTCGTATACCTTCTCGGTGTTCCAGGAGGCCTCTTCGGAGTCGATCTTCACGAAGCTGCCGCTCATGTCGGAACCCCAGCGCACGTCGTCGAGGATGAAGAACTCGGCCTCGGGACCGAAGAAGGCGGTGTCGGCGATGCCGGTGCTCTTCAGGTAAGCCTCGGCGCGTTTGGCGAGCGAGCGCGGGTCGCGCTCATAGCCCTGCATGGTGTTGGGCTCGATGACATCGCAGCGCAGGATCAGGGTCGGTTCCTCCATGAACGGGTCCACGACCGCGGTCGCGGCCTCGGGCATGAGAATCATGTCGGATTCCTGAATGCCCTTCCAGCCGGCGATGGATGAGCCATCGAACATCTTGCCGTGCTCGAAGGTGTCGGCCTCGATGGTGCTGGCGGGCACGGAGACGTGTTGCTCCTTGCCCTTGGTGTCGGTGAAGCGGAAGTCGACAAACTTCAGCTTCTTGTCCTTGATCATTTTCAAAACGTCAGCGGCGGACATCGTGATTCCTCCTCAGTCAGCGAACGGGTGGATTGGAAGGCTGCGGATGGTCGCTCAGCTATAGCGCTGAGGCAACCCCGGCCGTTTCCGGCACGGCGCAGCACACAAATTTGAGCCCACGGTATTGCAGAAAATATGCCATAGATACTCAGTGATAATGCGTTGTTTTTAATGGAATTATTTTCCGAAAGCCGAAACGCTCCGCGCCTTTTTAGCGCATAAATAATGACGCATGCACCGTTACAGTGCATCAAAAGTACATAATCTTAATCTGGCCAAATTGTCGGTCGTCGCGGACGGCCTGGTTAAAGGCCTCGGTGAGCTTTCGTGCCTGCTCCGAGCCGGAGACCGCGGCGAGCGGGAGCAGGAGCTCGACCTCGATTCTGCCGTTTAAATAGTGCAGGGTGGCTCGGTCAATCTGTTGCGCCTCGGGGATGCGGCGGAAGTGATGCTCCAGGCGCTTCAGCGCCTCGTCGCGCAGCGGCAGTCCCGCGCAGCTCGGCCCCTGGATGTCCTCCTCGGTGTCGATGTGCACCAGGGCGTCGGCGACCTGGCCGATGTCGCGCATCAGGCGCGCACGCACGGTCTCGCTGATCTGATGGCCTTCGGAGACGCTCAACCGCTCGTCCACCAGGACGTGCACGTCCACGAGCGCCTGTTCGCCGAGGCGGCGGGTGCGGAGCATGTGCAGCGCCTTGACGCCGCTCACGGAGAGGATGGTCCGGCGGATCGTCTCAACGTCCTTCGGGGCGAGGCCCGTGTCCACCAGCTCCTTGGCGGACTGCCACGACAGGGCGGCGCCGATCTTGACGACCATGAGCGCGACGACGACGGCGGCAATCGAGTCCATGTACCCGAACCCCAACAGGCTCCCGCCGATGCCGAAGACGACGATGAGCGAGGAGACGGCGTCGGAGCGGTGATGCCAGGCATTGGCGCGCAGCATGTTGGAGTTATGGCGCACGGCGACGCGCATGGTGTAGCGGTACATCGCCTCCTTGGCCGCGAGCGTGAAGACGGCGGTCCAGAGCGCGAGCGCCGCCGGCGGCACAAACGCCTGGGCGGTGGCGAGATTGATGCCGGCGCGCGCCGCGATGCCGATGCCCACCGCGAAAAGCACGACGCCGAGGAGCATGGTCACGGCGGTCTCTATGCGCGCGTGCCCGTAGGGGTGCTCGGTGTCAGCGGCCTTGCGTCCATGCTTGAGCGCGAACAGCACCATCAAATCGGTGACCAGGTCGGAAAGCGTGTGCATGCCGTCCGCCACGAGCGCCTGTGAATTGCCGACGAGACCGATGACCACCTGCGCCGCGGTAAGCACGAGATTCGCGCCGGCGCCCATGAGGGTGACGCGCTTGCTCGCCGCGTAACGGTCACCATCGTGGTAGT
>MFSU01000046.1 GCA_001785115.1 Candidatus Muproteobacteria bacterium RBG_16_65_34 | reverse complement strand
CGCCACCGGCGGCAGCGGCCTCGGGCTCGCCGTCGCCCGCCAGCTCGCGCAGGCAAGCGGCTGGCGCATCGAGCTGCGCCCACGCGAAGGCGGCGGCACCGAGGCGCGCCTCACCCTGCCCGCGGCCGGATGACGCGGAACCCGATAGGGCCTATACTGTCTATTGGGTCTTGAGGTATGCGTTTCGGGTTTGGAGTTGATTTCGGCGGTACTGTCCTTATATTTTGTTTTAACTCGAACCTCGCAACTCGTATCTCGTATCTGAAGTACTTGGGGGTGACCTGGCTTCGACGTGGGTCACGAAACCTTCGGGGCATGCCGAGGTGCAGAGTTCCTCGTAAATCCAGCTGCACACTATAGTTGCCAACGACGACAACTACGCCCTAGCGGCTTAATCCCCGCTAGTCTTTCACCTACGTTTCGCCTGTGGGCCGGGATGAAAGATCGATCACACAGGATCGCGCCGCTTCGTGCCTGTTGGAGTAGCGCTAAAACATAGCAGGCTCAGCTCAGCGAGGATCCTGTCTGCCGGAGACCGCTGAGTCAAATCAAAGACAGACTACGCATGTAGAACCGGAGCTGTAGGACTTGCGGACGGCGGTTCGATCCCGCCCACCTCCACCAACCCCAAGGGCCACGATAGTGGCCCTTTTTCTTTGGCGCGGAATCGAACCGCCGTAGCGAGTTCGACGAGGATCGCCGGGGTGAGACGGAAACAGCCGACGATCAAGCGGATCGTCGGCCCGTCGAACGGGCTTGCCACGGATGGCAAGTCCTGGAGTTCTTAGCGAGGCAAGGAGAACCGAGCTTAGAACTGACCCGAACGCCGGAGCGAAGTGACGGAGGCCCCGAAAGGGCGAGGCGCAAGGAATGCGCCGAGCAATCCCGCCACCTCCAAGTATGTCCGCAACGCTTCCTGAAGCCGCCGGCGCCGCCGGTGGCTTTCCCGCGAGTCCTGTTGTAGGCTTTCCTTACTTCCTTGTTATTGGATTTTCCGCCATGCTCGCCAAGAAGACCGTCAAGAACCAGATTACGCTGCCCAAGAAAATCGCCGACCGGTTTCCGCGGGTCGAGTATTTCGATGTGCGCGCGGAGGACGACCGCATTATCCTCGAGCCGTTGAAAGCAGACCGCGCCGCGCAGGTGCGCGAGAAGCTTGCGCGGCTCAAGCTCACGGAGGCCGACGTCGCCAAGGCCGTCGCCTGGGCGAGAAAGGCCAGGTCGTGAGGGTCGCGCTCGATACCAACGTCGTGGTATCGGCAGTCCTGTTCACGAAGGGCCACCTGACCTGGCTGCGGGAAGGCTGGTCAACAGGGCGGTTCCTGCCGTTGATCGACACGCCGTGCGCCGAGGAGCTGCTGCGCGTTCTCGCCTACCCCAAATTCCGCCTGACGCAAGACGATATCCAGACGCTCCTCGGCACGTACCTTCCGTTCACCGAAGCCGTCAACACGGCAAGCGACAAGACACCCGGGCTCCCGCGCTGTCGCGATCCGCACGACCAGAAATTCCTGGTCCTTGCCCAGGAGGGAAAGGCCGATGTGCTCGTAACCGGCGATCAGGCACTCTTGGCCCTTGCGGGGCAAACGCGGTTTGCCATCGAAACGCCCTCGATGTTCCGCCGGCGATTTGAAAAGTAGAATGGGTCGCTCTCGATCTCAAAGAGCGAACCTCCGCGAATGTCGGTGACACTGTCGTCCCCATCCTGGACAACGAATTCACGCTAAAGCGGCTGGATCGCGAACGGGGCCGCGTCGCCTGTCTGCCTGCTTGGGCGCTGCGCCTGCCTGTGCGATGCACGCCGACAGGCGCAGGAAGGCACAGGAAGGCAAGCTTGAGATTTTCGGGTGGTGGTCGGGCAGTTTCGGAAGTACTGACAACAACGCATCTCGAGCGATTCCTGGCGGCACCTTTTCGTTCATCCGAATATTAGCGGAAACTTTGCTCTGACCCCGGATTTCTCAGACTGCCGATCTGTCGCGGATCGGGGCATATTCGTTCGGGGACGTACCCCGGTTTGTCTACCGAGAACCTCGAGCGCGGGGCGCGTCCTCATCCCCATGTCCGAATTGCGTAATCCGCACCGTGCCCTCCGGAAAACGCGCGACGATATCAAGTTGCCCGCCCATCGCGGCGATGAAGCGGCGCAGCGTACTGAGGTACATGTCCGTCTGATTTTCCATTTTCGAGACCGCCGCCTGCTCGATATTGAGTGTCTCGGCGACTTGTTGTTGGGTCAGGTCAAGGGCCTGCCGCAGCTCTTGCAAAGGCATTTCTTCCAGAAGCCTTGCGGTCATGGCCTCGGACTGCGCGCGTGCCTTCGGCGACATACGCGCACGCAACTCATTAAACTTTTTTGCCATGGATCAAACCCTCTTTCGCCAATGCGGCCAGATGGTCCTCGTATAACCTGTCCGCCCGCGGTACGTATTCCTGGTACCAGCGATCATTTCCGCTCTTATTGCCGCCGATCAACAGAATCGCCGTGCGGCGCGGATCGAAGGCATACAGGACACGGTACGGTTCGCCTTTGTGCTGAATCCGAAGCTCGCGCATCTGACCGAACCGCGAGCCGCGCACATCGGAGCTGTGTGGGAATGGGAGTTGCGGTCCCTTTTTTTCAAGCAAGCGGACGGTGGCGTCGACCGCAATCTGGGCAGCCTCGTCGAGCCCCTCCCACCAAGCACCGAACTCATCCGTGTACTCCACTTCCCATGTCGCCAATATAGCTCCTAAGTTATATAACTGCAAGGTTATACTTGTTTGTGGCCTGGGTTCGTGGCCTTGCGGGGTAACCGAAACGAAAAGCCCCCGGGGTTTTTATTGCCCGCCGTGCCTCGCACCTCGTAATTTTCGCCCATTCTGTTCTGGAAAGCCTCGTTGAACAAGGGTCTATTCCGTTTGCATGGTGGCGAGCGAAGCGAGCCACGATGCGCTTTTCCTTTAGCAGGTTGGTGGCTTTTTCGTCCGGGGCGTCAAGCAGGGCGCGCCGCCCTGGCAAGTCCTGCTCGGCCGTTCCCGGAACAAGCGCCGATCCGACCGAACCGGCGGAACCAATTTGACGCTCCCGCCCCGCCTGCGCTAGCTTAGGCCCCCTACTCATGCCGCCCAAGGAGGCGCAGTGGCGAAGAAATCCAGCACCCTCCCCGACTTCGAGGCCGCGCTCGCGGAGCTCGAAAAGATCGTCGCGAAGATGGAGTCCGGCGAGCAGAACCTCGAGGATGCGTTGAAATCGTTTCAGCGCGGCATCGAGCTCACGCGCGCCTGCCAGCAGGGGCTTAAAGAGGCCGAGCAGCGCGTGGAGCAGCTCGTCACGAAGAACGGCGAGCTGACGGTCGAGCCGCTGAAAGCCGAAGACGAGTAATCCCCGTTGTCCGCACTTTCCGAGACACTGCGGGCCGACCAGACGCGCGTGGAGCGCGCGCTCGATGCGCGCCTGCCCACTTCCGCCGCGCCGCCCGCGCGGCTGCACGAGGCGATGCGCTACGCCACGCTGAACGGCGGCAAGCGCGTGCGCGCGGCGCTGGTCTACGCCGCGGGCGCCGCGCTCGGCGCGCCGCCGAGCGCGCTCGATGTCCCGGCCTGCGCCGTCGAGTTGATCCACGCCTACTCGCTCGTGCACGACGATCTGCCGTGTATGGACGACGACGATCTGCGGCGCGGAAGACCCACCTGCCACAAAGCCTATGACGAAGCCACCGCGTTGCTCGTGGGCGATGCGCTGCAGACGCTTGCCTTCCAACTGCTGGCGGCGGATCCCGACCTTAATATAGCTGCGGGGCAGCGGCTCAAGATGATAGAGGTACTCGCGCAGGCCACGGGCTCCCTCGGCATGGCCGGCGGGCAGGCGATCGACCTCGCCGTGGTTGGAACGAGCCTGGGCCTCGCGGAGCTTGAGGACATGCACCGGCGCAAGACCGGGGCGCTTATCCGCGCCTCGGTGCACCTGGGCGCGCTCGCCTCCCCCGCGGCCGATGAGAAATCGCTTCAGGCGCTCGATGCCTACGGCCGCGCGGTGGGACTGGCGTTCCAGATCGTGGATGACATTTTGGACGTCGAGGGGGAAACCGCGACGCTCGGCAAGCAGACCGGCGCGGATGAGGCACGCGGCAAGCCGACCTATCCGGCGTTGCTTGGGCTTTCCGCGGCCAGGGAGCGCGCCCGCGCACTGCTTGCGGCGGCCCTCGAAAGCCTCGCGCCTTTGGGGGATAATGGGCGGCTCCTGGCCGCCATCGCCGAATTTATCGTCACCCGCAAGGTATGACCGACCCGACCGAAAACCGCTATCCCCTGCTCGCAGGCATCGAACGGCCCGCGGACCTGCGCGGGCTGGAGGAAGCCGAGCTCGTGCAACTGGCGCAGGAGATTCGCGACTTTCTAATCGAGTCCGTCTCCAAGACCGGCGGTCATCTCGCGGCGGGGCTCGGCGCCGTCGAGCTCACCATCGCGCTGCACTACGCCTTCGATACCCCGGAAGACCGTCTCGTTTGGGACGTGGGCCATCAGACCTATCCGCACAAGATCCTCACCGGCCGGCGCGACCGCATGCATACGCTGCGGCAGAAAGGCGGGCTCGCGGGCTTCCCGCGGCGCGAGGAGAGCGAATACGACACCTTCGGCGTCGGGCACGCGAGCACTTCGGTCTCGGCCGCGCTCGGCATGGCGGTGGCCGCGGCGCGCACGGGCTCGGAGCGCAAGGTGGTGGCGGTGATCGGCGACGGCGCGCTCTCGGGCGGCCAAGCCTTCGAAGCGCTCAACAACGCCGGCAGCCTCGATGCCGATCTGCTCGTGATCCTGAACGACAACGACATGTCCATCTCGCCCAACGTCGGCGCGATGTCGAATTACCTGGCGCGCATCCTCTCGGGCAAGGTCTACACCAGCATGCGTGAGGGCTCGAAGACCGTGCTCTCCACGATCCCCCCGATATGGGAGCTTGCCAAGCGCGCCGAGGAGCACATGAAGGGCATGGTGATGCCGAGCACGCTCTTCGAGGAACTCGGCTTTCATTACTATGGCCCGATCGACGGGCACGATCTCCACACCTTGACCAAGACGCTGCGCAACCTGCGTAAGCTCAAGGGTCCGCGTTTTCTGCATGTGGTCACGCGCAAGGGCAAGGGCTACGAGCCGGCCGAGGGCGACCCCTGCGTCTACCACGGCGTCACGCCGTTCGATCCGGCCACGGGCAAGATGGAGAAGAAACCCTCGGGCAAGACCTACACCCAGGTCTTCGGCGAGTGGCTGTGCGACATGGCCGAACACGACCCGCGGCTCATCGGCATCACGCCGGCGATGCGCGAGGGCTCCGGGATGGTCGCGTTCTCGCAGCGCTTTCCGGAGCGCTACTTCGACGTCGGCATCGCCGAGCAGCACGCACTGACCTTCGCCGCCGGGCTCGCGTGCGAGGACATGAAGCCGGTGGTGGCGATCTATTCCACTTTTCTCCAGCGCGGCTACGACCAGCTGATTCACGACGTCTGTCTCCAGAACCTCCCGGTGCTGCTGGCGATCGACCGCGGCGGGCTCGTCGGCGCCGACGGCCCGACCCATCACGGAAGCTTCGATCTCTCCTACCTGCGCGCGCTCCCGAACCTCACGGTGATGGCGCCGGCGGACGAAAACGAATGCCGCCAGATGCTCACCACCGGTTTCCGCCTGAACGGCCCGGCGGCCGTGCGCTACCCGCGCGGCGCGGGCGCCGGCGTGGCGCTCGAGCCCGAGCTGCGCACGCTCCCGATCGGCAAGGCACAGATCCGGCGCGAGGGAAAGCGCATCGCGCTGCTCGCCTTCGGCAGCATGCTCGCACCCGCCCTCGAGGTCGCCGAGGCGCTCGACGCCACCGTGGTCAACATGCGCTTCGTGAAACCGCTGGACGCGGAGCTGGTGCTCGAGCTCGCGCGCACGCACGAGCTGCTCGTCACCGTGGAAGAAAACGCGGTGGCCGGCGGCGCGGGCTCGGCGGTGAACGAATGTCTCGCCGCGGCGGGCGCGGCGCAGCGCACGATCAACCTCGGGCTTCCGGACCGCTTCGTCGAGCACGGAGAACCCACAGCTTTACTAAAGGAATGCGGGCTGGATGCCGCGGGCATCCGGCGCTCCATCCTGCAACACATCCAGGCCGAGCACCCCGCGCTTCTCGCTGAAATCGCCTGAGCTTGACGGGCGCAGAGCGCTTCACCATGATGCCGGTGTGCGGCGGCGCTGGTAATCGGTTTCCCTCGGCCTCATATAACCAACCGTCTCCGGTCGTCGCCTTTTCGGCCCAACGAACGCGGAACACATCATGAAACTGAAGAGCAAAGCGGAACCGGTCTCGCAGATCGCCGACGTCCAGAGCAGCCCCGACACGCGGCGCCTACCGATCGACAAGGTCGGCATCAAGGACATCCGGCACCCGGTTCTGGTGAAGGATCGCTCCCAGGGCGTGCAGCACACCATCGCCTGCTTCAAGATGTACGTGGAGCTGCCCCACAATTTCAAGGGCACGCACATGTCGCGGTTCGTCGAGATCCTGAATTCCTACGACATCGAGATCTCGGTCGAATCGTTCAAGGACATGCTCGCCGAGATGAGCAAGCGGCTCGAGGCCGACGTCGGCCACATCGAGATGAGCTTCCCCTACTTCATCAACAAGTCCGCTCCGGTCACCGGGGTCAAGAGCCTCATGGACTACCAGGTGACGTTCCTGGGCGAGATCCGGGGCGGCCGGGACATCATGACCATCAAGGTCGTGGTGCCGGTCACGAGCCTCTGTCCCTGCTCCAAGGAGATCTCCGAGTACGGCGCGCACAACCAGCGCTCGCACGTGACGCTCACGGTGCGCGCCAACACCTTCGTCTGGATCGAGGACCTGATCGACCTCGTGGAGAGGCAGGCAAGCTGCGAGCTCTACGGGCTGCTCAAGCGCCCGGACGAGAAGCACGTGACCGAGCGGGCCTACGAGAATCCCAAGTTCGTCGAGGACATGGTGCGCGACATCGCCGCCGCTTTGAACGACGATCCGCGCATCGACGCCTACGTGGTGGAGTCCGAGAACTTCGAGTCCATCCACAACCACTCGGCGTACGCGATGATCAAGAAGGACAAGACACTGAAGTCGTGATGAGTAATGGGTGATGGGGGAACACCTTTTCCCGCTCACCGTTTACCCATTACCCATTACTCGCCTCACGACACCGCGCTTTACGCCGGGCAGCAGCGTCAACAGTTTCGGAGCGAGGGGCAGCAGATCTGCGAGGCGGTTGCTTCGAGCCTCCAAAACAATCACCGCGATATCGAACTTCGGCAGGTGTTGCTGAAAGGAAAGGTTGCGGTCGGTCGTTACTAAAACTTCAAATTCCTTCTCCGCCAAGGCAAGCAGCCGGCCGTTCTTCAGTCCCTGCCAGCCCATTTGTGGAACCGTTCTGACGAAGTGACCGCCGATTGCCTGCGCGAAGCGGCGATCGACGCATTCGTCGAGCAACACCTTCACGCGGCGGACTTCACCATCCGGTCTCTGGCCTGCTCAAGCACCGAGATGACCTGCTCGCGCGTGACGCTGGGAAAACCTTCCAGAAAATCGTCGATCGTCTCCCCGCCCTCGAGGTAATCGAACAGCGTCTGCACCGGCACGCGGGTCCCCGCGAAGACGGGGGTGCCGCCCAGCACATCGGGGGACGAGGAAATCAAGGACTGATCCATAGGCAACAGTATCCGCCAAAGTATGCGAAAATCAAGCCGGGTTACGCCTCACGACACTGCGCGCAGCGGCCGCGCTGTGAGCCGCGCGGACGGCTCGCCGAGATAGTAACCCTGCATGAAGTCCACGCCCGAGGCCGTGAGCAGCTCCACGGTCTTTGCATCCTGCACGGACTCCGCCACCGTGCGCTTGCCGAGCGTGCGCGCCACGTCGATGATCGAGCGCACCATGGCCTGATCGAGCGCGTCCGCGGCCATGTTCTGCACGAACGAGCCGTCGATCTTGATGAAATCCACCGGCAGATTCTTGAGGTAGCTGAAGGAGCTGAAGCCGGCGCCGAAATCGTCGAGCGCGATGTGGCAGCCGGAGCGCATCAGCCCCTGGATCAGCTGCTGGGCGCGGTCGATCCCGCACACCGCGGTCTGCTCCGTGATCTCGAACATCACTTCGCCACCGGCAATCTCGTTGCGCGTGAGCTGATCCTGAATGAAACCGAACAGGGATCGATCCTCGAAGCTCTGGCCGGAGAGGTTGATCGAGAACCCGACGTCGCGCCCGCGGCGGCGGAATTCCGCCAGCGCGCGCAGGGAATGCTCGATCACCCAGTGGTCGATGTCCACGAGCAGCCCGAAGCGCTGGGCCGCGGGCAGAAAATTCGCGGGCAGGACAAGCTCGGCATCCTGCCCCTGCATACGCAGCAACACCTCGTAGTACATCCGGTCGGCACGCTTCAGCCCGACCATGGGCTGATAATAGAGCTGGAAGCGATCCTCGCGTATCGCCTGCTTGATGAGCTGCGACTGGCTGAAATCCAGACCCATCCGCAGGTTTTCCGCGTTGCCCGCCTCGTACAGCCGGAAGCTGTTGCGCCCGCTCGATTTAGCGGCGTAGCAGGCCATGTCCGCCTGCGCCAGCAGCTCCGCGACCGAATGCGCCGCGCCGTCCAGCATGGCGATGCCGATGCTGCAACTCGTGGTGAAGACGCGGCCGCCCTCGGCGATCCGCGCCTCCTGCACCAGACGGTTGATCAGCTCCGCCATCTCCGCCGCCTGCGCGGGTGAAACGTCGCGCGCCAGCACCGTGAACTCATCGCCGCCGAAGCGCGAGATCACGTCGGTCTCGCGCAACCGCCGGCGCAGCAGCTCGGCCACCTGCACGAGCAGCCGGTCGCCGACGGCATGCCCGAGGGTGTCGTTCACGTACTTGAACTGGTCGAGATCGATGAAATAGAGGGCGCTGCGGCCGGCGGCCCGCCCGAGGCGCTGAAGCTCGGCCTCCACGACGCGCGCGAAATGCGCCCGGTTCGCCAGGCCGGTCAGCGGATCGTGGTCGGCGAGCCGCTGCAGGCGCGTGACCGCATCGCCGATGGCGGCGATCTCGGCGTGCCCCGAGCGGCTCTCCACCTGGACGCTCGTGTCCCCCTGGGCGAGGCGCTCGAGCGGGACGCGCAGCGCCGCGAGCGGCGCCAGCCAGCGGCGCATCAACCAGCGCCCGGCGAGCAGCGCGAGCAGCAACATCGCCGCAATCACGCTGCTGCCGAAGGCGATGCTCTTGCCGAACTCCTTGCGATAGTAAGCCGCGTCGATCCCGAGATCGATATAACCGATCACGCGCACGTTCTCGCGCCGGTCGCCCTCGAACCGAAAGCCGAACGCCCCGTCCTGGGCGATCGACTTCACGCGCACCGGCGCGATCATCCGCAGATACTGCCCGCCCGCGGAGTCCTGCTCGCGAGTCACAAAATAGGACGCATCGGCATCGGGCGACTCGCGCGCGGCGCGCACCTGTTCCGCGGTGAGCACGGGCGTGCTCTCGCTTGCGCGCACGCCGTACGCCGCGATCACCCGCTCGCCGCTTTGGTCGTAGTAGCGCACGAAGGCGATCTCGGGAAAATTCTTGAGGCGCCGGTCGATGGCCGCGAGATGCCGGCCGCCGCGCGCGGCGTACTGCGGCGTGCCGAGCTCATCGAGCTCCGCGATCCACTGCACCGCCTGCTTCTTCAGGCTGTCCTCCAGCAACCGGCTCGAGGTCCACCACAGACCGACCATGGCGATCGCGAAGATCACCAGCATCCCGAGCAGCAGCATCGCCGCGAGCCGGCCGGCGAGGCTCTGCTTGTCGCTCGCCCGCCGCCACGAAGCGATACGCTTGCGCGCGGACCGCAGCGCGTTCAGGAACTGCGTCCAAGGCGGCCAATCACGGAGCATAGGCGTACTCCTTGAGCCCCGGCGGCAGCGTGAGATTCATCCAACTCGCCGTCACCGCGTTGATCCGCACGCGCACGCGGCTGAGCGGCAGCACCGCCGGCGCGTTCGCGCCGCGGTCCCCGGGTCTCAGCCAGCTCAGCACCTTATCCGCCACGTCCGCGGGCTCGCTTTCCGCGCTCAGCAGCGCGCCCATGTCGAGCAGATCCGGCGTGAACACGAGCGCCTGCTTCCCCTCTTTTGCGCTGAAGGCGAGCAGGTCGCGGACCGAATCGCGGCTGAGCACCCGATTGTCGGGCAGCAGCCAGAAGCCCTGAACCTTGGGCGCCATGCGCTTGTAGGCGTACAGCATCTCCTTGTCCGAACGGGCTACGTGGTGGATGAGCTCGATGCGGTGCGCCCTGGCGGCGGCGCGCGCCTCGGCGAGAAGCGCCTTGAGGCCGGGGCCGGTGACGACACCGACGCTTTTGATCTGCGGGCTGAGCAGTTTCCAGTAGCGAAACTGCTCGCGCACCGGCGGTGTCGCGCTCACGCCCTTCATGCCGGTGGCGGGCAGGCGCGCCTCCTCGTAGTTGAAGACCTGGCAGAAAACGACTTGCTTGCCGGCGAGACGGGAGACAAGCAGCGCGGCGCCGAGCCCGACCGCGACGACGACGGGCTTTTCGGACTCCTGCAGGCGACGCCGCACCTCGCGTTGTCGCTGCTCGTCGTCGCCGAGCTGGTGCGTTTCAACCGGGCCACCGTGGCGGCGGGCGATCTCCCGCGCCACCGCCGTGAAGACGGGCGTGTCCTCGCTCAAGACCACGTCGATCCCCGGAACCGGCGGCACGACCCATGGTGGGGCGCACCCGAACAGCAGCAGGCCCGCGGCGAATACGCACGCGACCCGCCACCCGCGCGCGCGGCCCCGCCGCGTGCACCGCCCGCCCCTGTTCGGCAATTCCATGACGACCCACCCGCACTCACGGCACCACTCTAATAGAGGGCGCTCCGTGGTAACAATAACATTGTTCACAGACCGCCTGCGCATTATCCGTGCCATCGCTGCGTGCCATCAAGTTACGTCCGGTCCAACAGGCTTATTGCGCCGGCCCTGCCGGATTTTCCCTGCCGCGTTTCACAGCGCAAAATCACCGATATGTCTCGGCCCGGCTGCGGGAAGACGACCACGCACGCCTCCTCTTTAGCCACGCACCGCGCCGGTCTTGACCGCCGATGCCAACCGCTCGGCCACTTCGCGCTCGACCCGGTTACAAAGTGCCGGGAGCGCCCGCTGCACCGCCGCGCTCAGGGTCTCGCCGCTGTCGTTGCGCGGATCGGCTTCAATCCCGTGCAACACGAAGGCCTCGACCGGCGCGCCCAGCGCCCGGGCGAGCTCAAGCGCCTCGGCAACGCCGAGCCCGTGGCTCGAGAGCGCTCGCCCGCGGCTGACGATCTCCTTGCCCTCCACGCGATGCAGTGTCCCGGGCGGCGCGCCGGAGCGCACCGCATCGAGCAACAACACCTTCGCGGCCGCTTCCCACTCCGGCGCGAGCAACACCCCCGGCCGGTCGCGCGTCGAAATGGAAATGCTGCCGGGCGGAAATGCCGCGAACCCGCGCGACTGCCGCAACTGCTCCGCCGCGACCCAGCCGAGGCGGTCGTCGCCGAAGGGGGAGCCGATACCGATTATGTGAATGGGCATGGGGTCTGGGGTCTGGGTCGAATCGCCTGCGGCGATGATTGAACAGCTACTTGTGGGTGGCTGACCCACGGCAGGTGTCTTTCTTTTGCGCGGCCAAAAGAAAGTCACCAAAGAAAAGGCCGCCCCGGAGCCGCCGACCCCCTCCTGCGCTTCTCGCAAGAATCGGCGGCGTCTACGGGGACCCGAAAGCAACACCCATTTGGCACTGCCGTTCACAGATGCTTCAGGCCAGCAGACTCTACCCATACGGCGCGGCCTGATGGGTTTTGTTCCCATCCCCGTCGGAGCGAGCCGAGCAGCGCAGCGCCCCCAAGGGGTGTCGCGCGCCTCCTGTTCGAGCCCGAGGCGCGTTTTCTGCGCCCGGCGAGTTAGGCGCGCGCTTGGGGGCGCGAGCAGCGCAGGGCACCACGCGCTGTGTGCGCGGCGAAGCGACCGGGGCGTGTTTCTTTTGGTAGCTTTTCTTTGTGCTGCACAGGATGTGCGAATGTCGCGGGCGCAGGGATGCGCAGGAGCGACCACGAGCAAAGAAAAGCTACCTGCCGTGGGTCAGCCACCCACAAGTAGCCTTCAATCATCGCCGCAGGCGATTCGACGAAAGAGCTGTCACGGGTGAGATCATGGCGAATCAGGGTCACGCTTCAAACTGCGTCCTTGACCAGGAATTACCGGGTCCGGTCGCGCGACCGGACCTGTTCTTACCCACACGAGTACGCGATGAGCCATTTTTCATTCCCGCCTCACCCGCAGATCCAGGAAATGCGTGGCGCAGGAGATGCAGGGATCGTAATTGCGGATCACGGTCTCGCCGCGGAGGCGCAGCTCCGCGTCGCTGCGCGCGAGGCCGTAAGATTCGAGCGCGCGGCGCAGGTCCTCCTCGATGCGCGCCTGATTCTGGCTCGTGGGCGGCACGATGCGCGCGCGCACGATCCTGCCCGCGGCGTCGACCTCGTAACGATGCCAGAGCACGCCGCGCGGGGCGCAGGTCGCGCCGAAGCCGACGCCCGCCCGCGGCCGGATTTCGACGAAAGGCGTTACCGGCGTGTAATAGTCATCGAGCAACCGGATGGCCTCGGTGAGCGCGAAATGAATCTCGAGCGCGCGCGCCACGACACTGTGATACATGTTGCGGCTCGGGAAGCGCACGCCGGTTTCTTGCAGCAGCGTTCGCGTCGCGGGCGGCAGACGGTCTTGGTTGAGATTAACGCGCGCCAGCGGACCGACCAGATAAGGCCTGCCATCGTGCAGACAATGCAGGGCCGTGGAATGCGGGACCTGGTGCTCGGTGAATACTTGCGCGAACGCACCGATACCGATGTCCAGCCCCGCGCTCGAAACGATCCGTCCCTCATTCAGCGGATACTCGGCCGGATGGCGCAGCGCGACACTCGTGAACTCCTGCTCCTCGCTGGGGAGATCGAGCGAGGCGGTCCAGCGCACCAGGGCCTCGGCCTCGGGCAGCGCCGCGCGCAGTCGTTCCACGAGCGCGCTCACGTCCTCGGGAGCGGGCGCGCGATGAAAACCTCCGACCCGAACCCCTACGGGATGCACCGAGCGGCCGCCGAACAGCGCGATGAGGTCGTTGCCGAGCGCCTGCAACCGCAAACCGCGGCGCACGACCTCGGGATGATCGCGCGCCAGGGCGATGGCGCTCTCGTAGCCGAGGAAATCGGGCGCGGCCAAGAGATGGATGTGCAGGCTGTGGCTCTGGATCCATTCGCCGCAATAGACCGCCCGGCGCATCGCGCGCAACCACGGACCCGGATCGGCGCCGAACAGCCCTTCGAGCGCGTGCACCGCGCTCATTTGATACGCAATCGGACAGATACCGCAGATGCGCGCCACCATGTCCGGCACTTCGAAATAATCCCGCCCCTCCAGAACTTTCTCGAACAACCGCGGCGGCTCGAAGATGCGAAGCTTGATATCCGCGATTCGGCCCGCGCGCACGGTGAGCTCGAGCGCCCCCTCGCCCTCCACGCGCGCGAGCAGCGGGACGTTGATGGTGCGGTCGCGCGGCTCAGTCATCGGCGGCGCTGCGCCAGCGCGCGCCGGCCTCGGCGAAGACCGGCGCGGCGTTGTCGATAAAGAGAAACCGGCGCGCGATCTGCTCCGGGAGCAACCCAAGCCCCGCGAAACGAAGACCGAGCGCCTCGGTGTTGGGATTCTCCGCCGGCCCGTAGCAGCCGTAACAGTCGCGCCCGAAGCGCGGGCACAGCGCCCCGCAGCCGGTGCGCGTCACCGGCCCCAGGCACGGGACACCTTTCGCCACCAGCACGCACACCGCCTGCGTGCGTTTGCATTCCATACAGACCTTGTCCCGCTCCTCGACCGGCGCGACGCCGAAGAGCAGCGCGCGCACCGCCGCGAGCACCTGTCGTCCGCTCACCGGGCAGCCCCAGAGCTCGAGATCCACCTTCACGTGACTCGCGATCGAGGTTGAGGTCGCGAGGCTTTCGATGTATTCCGGCTGGGCGTAAACGGAAGCGATCCATTCCCTGCCGTCCGCGAGATTGCGCAGCGCCTGCACGCCCCCCGACGTGGCGCAGGCTCCGATGGTGATGAGAAACCGGGTATTCGCACGAATTTTTTGGATGCGCACCAGGTCATCGGGCGTTGAGACGCTGCCCTCGATGAAAGCGATGTCCACCTGAGCGTCGAGATTCACCGGACCGGCCTCGGCGAAGTGCATGATCTCTACCAGCTCCGCAAGCGCGAGCAGCTCCTCGCCCAGATTCAGAAACGCGAGCTGGCAGCCGTCACAAGACGCGAATTTGTGTACCGCGATTTTAGGTTTCGCATTCACTCAAAATCCCTTCACGTTCAGCAACGCCCTGAGTTCGGGATAACTGAAGACGGGGCCATCCTTACAGACGAATTTCTCGCCGTACTGGCAATGGCCGCAGTGACCCACGGCGCACTGCATGTTGCGCTCCATGCTGAACCAGAGATCGCCTTCCGGCACACCACGCTGAATTAAGTGATCCGCGGCGACCTGCATCATCACCTGGGGCCCGCACATCATCGCGACGGTGCGCACAGGATCGATCTGCGCTTGGGCGAAAAGCTCGGTGACGGGCCCGACGTGCCAAGGCCAGAGCGCCACGCCCCGGTCTGCGGCGATCAAGACCTGCGTGTCCGGGCTTCGGCTCCATTGATCATAGCGACTACGCCAGATGAGATCGTCGGCGTGCTTCACGCCCTGCATGATGACGAGCCGCCCGAAGCGGCTGCGGCGGCGCATGACATAGTTGATGACCGAGACCGACGGCGCGCAGCCGAGGCCGCCGGTCACGATCATCACGTCGCGGCCTTCGGCTTCTCTGAGCGGCCAGCCGCGACCGAAGGGACCGCGTATGCCCAAGCGGTCGCCGGCCTTGAGCCGCGCGAGCGCCTGCGTCACGCGCCCGACGATGCGGATGGTATGATCGAACAAATGCTCGTCCTCCGGGTCGGAGACAATCGAGATCGCCACCTCGCCCACGCCGTAGAGGTAGACCATGTTGAACTGCCCGGGCGCAAAGCGGTACGCGGTATGGCGCTGCGGATCCGTAAAGCGCAACCGCAGCGTGAAGATCGTCCGCGACTCCGGCACGCGCTCGACAATCTCGGCCTGCGCCGGAATGCGGAGTGCGGAATGCGGAGTGCGGAATGAACTTCCTGAACCCATTATTTTGCCCTGGCCGTTTTGATCGAGGAAACGGTTATGGCGATCAGCTCTTCGCACTCTCGCGCCAATTCCTCCACTACCTCGTGTTTGACCAAACTCGCCTCAGTCAGCAGCTCCAGCCAGAAATGAGTTTCATCGGCCTCTTCCTCGACGATCCCCATCTTATTCACAAAGTCCGCTCGCGATCTGGCGCGACAGGCTGCGCGATAGTTCGCCGCCACCGACGTTCCCGAGCCCAACAATTGTCTGCCAACAACATCCGCCGTCCGATCCTGGGGCAACGCCTGAACGAGCCGAATGACACCCAACGCAAACTTCTTGGTCCTCACTTTGAGATCCTGCATGACGTTTCTCCTTATTATTCCGCACTCCGCACTCCGAACTCCGCACTGCAAATCACGGCGACTTCCGCCGTGATGTCTATTCCCACCGGGCACCAGGTGATGCAGCGGCCGCAACCGACGCAGCCCGAACGGCCGTATTGGTCGTGCCACGAGCCGAGCTTGTGCGTGAGCCACTGGCGGTAGCGCGTACGGGTGTCGGCGCGAATGACGATGCCGTGGATATAGCTGTGCCCCTGAGTGAAACAAGAGTCCCACTCGCGCACGTGCACGCTCACCGTGCCGTCGAGGCTCGGCCTGTCGGATTCGCTGTGGCAGAAGCAGGTGGGACACACGGAAGTGCAGTTGCCGCAGGAGAGGCAGCGAGCCGCGACCTCCTCCCAGCGCGGATGCTCGAGGTTGGCGAAGAGTGCATCGCGCAGATTCCGCCCCGGCAAGCGCCGCGCCTGTTTTTGCGCCGCCGCCCCAATCTCGCGCTCGGCGGCATCCCGCTGCGCGGGCGCGGATTTTTCCAGCGGCAATTGCGCGGCCACGGCCGCGCCTTTCTCGCTCCCGGCCTGAACCAGAAACCCGTCATCCAGCTCGCTCAAAGCAAGGTCGAAACCGTCCGTGGCGCGCGGGCCGTCGCCGGTGGAGACGCAAAAACAGGTGTCGGCCGGATGCGTGCAGTGGATCGCGACCAGAAAGAGCTGCTCGCGGCGCGCGCCGTAGGCCGCGTCGGCGAAGGGCCCTTCGAGAAAATGCCGATCCTGAAGCTTAAGCGCCGCCAGATCGCAGGCGCGCGCACCGATCACGGCGAGCGGCTCGCTCGCCGGTCGCACCTCGGCAAAATTTATCGCGCTGCCGGCGTCGCGCTCGGACCTCCAAAGCGACTCGCGCGGCGCGAACAGAAAAGGTTTGAGCGCCTGTGGGCCGTTGGCCCAAGCGAAGCAGCGCGGGCCGTCTGGCCTTTCGATGCGGTAACGACCCGGGCTCTGAATATCCCGCGCACCTTGCGGCAGGTCTTCGGGGCCGCGCAGCGTATCGTAGACAATCGCCCCGTCGCGCCGTTGCGGACCGATACAGCGGTAACCGGCCCGCGCCAGCGCATCCAGCAGGGTCTGAAACGACGCGCGCGGGAGGAAGGTCGGCTCGGCCATCGCGAAAACCCATAATGATCGAGTCACGATTACAACACAAGGCACTTGCGGAAAATTTGCCCTGCGTCAAAGGACGCGCCGCGGGCGGCCCGGCCGGCGCAAAAGCAACGCCTCGCCCATCGCGGCTTGCGCTTGCGCCGCGCGCGGCGCGCTCTATAAAATGCCCCCATCGTTCGTTATCGACACAGGAGCCCGTATGTCCGAAACACTGACACGCCTTGGTCTTGTTCTGGCCTTCGCGCTCGGCCTTCTCGGCGGTTGCGCCGGCGCCGGACAGGAGACCGGCGCGTACGTCGACGACGCCGCCATCACGACCAAGGTCAAGACCAGGCTCTTCAACGACCCGGTGACCAGCGGCTTCGCGATCAAGGTCACGACCTATCGTGGCACCGTGCAACTCGCGGGCTTTGTGAACAACCACGGGGAGATGAGCCGCGCGGTCGAGCTTGCCGGCTCGGTGCCGGGCGTCAAGGCCGTCAAGAACGACCTGATTGTGAAGTAGCGGGGGCGGGCATAAATCTGTTAGATGCCCACGACCGCCTACCGTCCCCTGGCTCCAGCGGGATGCCGACAAGACGCGCACGCCTCTATTTCGACGGTGCCCGATGCCGGAAGCAACTCACCGTGTGGTCGTTCACCATGCCCACGGCCTGCATGAAAGCGTAGCAGATGGTCGAGCCGACGAACATAAATCCGCGCCGGTTCAGGTCTTTGCTCAGGGCGTCGGATTGCTTCGTTCGCGGCGGGATCCGCCCGAGGCTTTGGCGGCGGTTCCGGATCGGGCGGCCGCCCACGAATGGCCAGATATAGGCATCGAAGCTGCCGAACTCTTCCTGCGCCTTCAGAAACGCCTTGGCGTTCTCGATCGCGGCACGGATCTTCAGGCGGTTGCGGACGATTCCCGGATCGCTCAGCAGCCGCCGCACGTCGCGCGCACGGTAACGCGCGATCTTGCGCGCATCGAAACGATCGAACGCTTTTCGATAATTCTCGCGCTTCTTGAGGATCGTGGCCCAACTCAAACCCGCCTGCGCGCCCTCGAGGATCAGAAACTCGAAGAGCTTGCGGTCGTCGTGCACCGGCACGCCCCACTCGCGGTCGTGATAGGCCCGGTCGAGCGCCGAGGCGTTTTCCACCCAGGCGCAGCGACGTTTCGCGCCATTCGTTCCACTCGTTTTCTGTTTGCGGTTCATTGCGAGCCGCGTGCGGCGCGCGGCGGTCACTTCGGCGCGATGGGGAACTGATACTCGACCACGCCGTCTCCGCGGTAGACCTCGAGCGCCGGCCCGGCGACGACATAGCGGTTCGCGCTCATCCACTGCGCCATCTTCGGATAGACCTTGAGCGCGCCGATCATCGGGCTGCCGTGGAACTGCGCCGCCGCCACCAGCCGCGGCGGAACGATCTCTTCCCGCACCGACTCGGGCAGCATCGCCTCATCGGGCACCAGCACTCCGCCGCGGCTGCGCAACTGCCCGGCCGGAACCTGCGCCGGGTCGTCGAAGTAGATGCCGACGGCATCGCCGAAGCGGATGTCGCGGCGCTTGAGCTCCTCGGCCACGCGCTCGATCGTCAGGCGCGTCTCGTGGTAGGGACCGGTATGCGGAAGGTAGGCGATGCGGTACGGCCCGGCCGTCTTCGCCTCGACCGCCACGGTCTGAAAGACGCCCAGAAACACCGCGGCGCCGAGCACAATCGCGATGAACAGCGCGAGCGCCGCGCCGAGGACGATCGACACCTTTTTTGCGCCGGATGTCATGGCTTGCGCAGTTCCGCTTTTGCCTGGTTCAACCCGTTACGCCGCATGGTACGCCGCGCGCGCCCCAAACGAAACCGCGCTACGCCTGCCGCACCCGGATCGCCTCCTCCTGCTCCATCTCCTCGAGGCGCGCCTCGAGCTCATTGATCGCTTGCTCGACCTCCGGCATCAACACATCCTCGAGCGCCCGCGCGCGGCGCTCGGTGCGCCGGTACTCGAGGCGCAGGCGCTCCAGGTTGCCGGCGAGGGCGGCGAGCCCGGCGGACTGGCGCATCAGCGCGGCGAACAGATCGCGACACCGCCCGGCCTCGGGCGAGGGATGCTCCGCTTCCGGGGCCCGACCGAGCTCGCCATGAAACGCGGCGTCCAGCAACCTGACACCGAGCAACATGCGCCGGTTGATTCTCACCTCGGCGTTCTCCATGGGCACGGCCGGATAGACCTGCACGCCGTCGAGGCCGTGGCGGGCGACCGCGGCCTTGAGCGCCTGGGTGGCGGCGGCGAACCGCTCCTGAAAGACGCGCCGGGCGTCTTCGTAACGCCGCAGCTCCTGCAACATCTCGGCCGCCAGGATCAGGCGCTTCTCGTCGAGGAACTGGTGACCTTCGCGCATCGCCTGCCGCTCCTCGTTGAGCTCCAGCACCGCCGAGCGCGTGGGGGTGATGTCATTCATGGCGCATCAAGAGGAAAAAACCTGAAACCGCAGATGAACGCGGATGAACGCCGATTTAAAACCAGATCGTGCTGCTTTTCTTTCTTCGTCTTCATCTGCGTTTATCTGCGTTCATCTGCGGTTCCAAGATCATATTTCACGATCATCCCTCGATGTGTTTTGCGATCTGCGCATCGCTCAGCCGATGGAGCTCGCCCTTCGGCAGCGCGCGCAGGATGCGCCAGGCGACTTCCATGCTCTCATCGAGCGTGCGCGGGTCCGACTGGTTCACCAGCTCCTGCTCGAAGCGCCGCCCGAATTCGAGATAGCGGCGGTCGGTCTCGATCAGACCCTCCTCGCCGACGACCCCCGCCAGGATGCGCACCTGCGCCGCGCGCGCGTAGGCGGCGTAGAGCTGGGCCGCGAGCGCCGGGTGGTCGGCGTGGGTGTAGTTTGCGCCGGTGCCGTCCTTCATCAGGCGCGAGAGGCTCGGCAGGACCCTGACCGGCGGATAGACCCCGCGCCGGTCGAGCTCGCGATCGAGCACGATCTGGCCCTCGGTGATGTAGCCCGAGAGGTCCGGGATCGGATGACCGATGTCGTCCGCCGGCATCGTCAGGATCGGCAGTTGCGTGAGTGTTCCCGCTTGGCCGCGGATCCGGCCGGCGCGCTCGTAGAGTGTCGCGAGATCGGAGTAGAGATAACCGGGATAGCCCTTGCGCGAGGGCACCTCGCCGTGGGACGACGACACCTCGCGCAGCGCCTCGCAGTAGTTGGTGAGGTCGGTGAGGATCACGAGCACGTGCCGACCCTCGACGAAGGCGAGATACTCGGCGGCGGTGAGCGCAAAGCGCGGCGTGAGCAGCCGCTGGATGCTCGAATCGCTCGCGAGGTTCAGGAACAGCGCGGTGCGCGCGAGCGCCCCGGATTCCTCAAGCGTGCGGCGGAAATACTCGGCGCTGTCGTACGGCACGCCGATGCCGGCGAACACGATCGCGAAGTCCTCGCGCTTCGCGGCCCGGAGCCTGGCGTTGAGCGCGATCTGCACCGCCATGCGGTCATGCGGCAGCCCGCCACCCGAGAAGATCGGCAGCTTCTGTCCGCGCACGAGCGAGTTCATGAGATCGATCGTCGAGACGCCGGTCTCGATGAAGTCGCGCGGTGTGGCGCGCGCCGTCGGGCTGAGCGGCAGGCCCTCGATGCGCAGGCTTTTCGCGGCGGCGATCGACGGACCGCCGTCCAGCACCTCGCCCACGCCGTTGAACACGCGCCCGAGGATTCCGGGGCCGACGTCGAAGTGCAGCGGCCGCCCGTAAAAGCGCACGCGCGTGTCGGGGAGCGCGAGCCCGGCGGTGGACTCGAGCACCTCGATGACCAGGTAGTCCTCATCGAGCGTCGCCACGCGCCCGAGACGCGCGCGCCCGTCCGCGCCCGTCACCTCCACGGCTTCGTTCAGGCCCACCTCGACGGTGCGCTTGAGAAACAGCAGCGGTCCATCAAGCCGCGTGGCGGCGCCTTCGACTGTTAGACGGCTTAGCATGGGGCACCTATAGTTTCGAGTTGCGAGTTTCGAGTTTTCTAACTCGAAACTCGCAACTCGGAACTCGAAACTTTTTCCAACCCCGCAAACGCCTGCTCGATCGCGGTTTCGAGCTCGCGGAATTTCGCAGGCTCCCCCTCCGGGATGTCCTCGCCCATGCGCGCGAGGCGCCGCAGCACGGGGAGCTGGGCGATCGCATCCGGTGTTGCGCCCGCGGCGAGCGCCTGCTCCGCAGCCTCGATGAAGCGCGCCAGCGTCTTCATCATCGCCGTCTGGCGCGCCGGCGAGCAGAACCGATCCGTCTCCGAGTAAGCGGATTGCCGCAGGAAGGCTTCGTTGACCAGATCGGCGCTGAGGAGCGTCAGTTGCGCGCGCGCCGGCATGGCGTCCTTGCCGATGATGCGCGCCATGCGCTCGAGACGCGCCTGGTCCTCGAGCAGCGTGAGGAACCGGCGGCGCCACTCCGGCCACTGGGCGTTGCCCTGCGCCTGCCACCAGCCGGTGAGGCTCGCGACGTCTTCGGAGTACGACTGCAGCGGGTGGATCGCGGGATAGAAGCGCGCCTGCGCGCGCCGCACATCGAGCGCCCAGTAGCTTCGGATGTAACGCCGGGTGTGGGTGGTGACGGGCTCGGAGAAGTCGCCCGAGGGCGGGCTCACCGAGCCCATGAGCGTGATCGAGCCCTCCGCACCGGAAAGCGTGCGCACGCGCGCGGCGCGCTCGTAGAATTCAGCGAGCCGGCTCGAGAGGTACGCCGGATAGGCGCCCTCGCCCGGCAGCTCGCCGAGCCGCCCCGAGACCTCGCGCAGCGCCTCGGCCCAGCGGCTGGTGGAGTCGGCCATGAGCGCCACATGCAGGCCCTGGTCGCGGAAATATTCGGCCACCGTCGCGCCCGTATAGATGCTCGCCTCGCGCGCCGACACCGGCATGTTCGAGGTATTGGCGATTACCACCGTGCGCTCCATGAGCCGGCGCCCGGTACGCGGGTCCTCGAGCTCGGGAAACTCCTCGACCACGCCCGCGATCTCGTTGCCGCGCTCGCCGCAGCCGACATACACGATCACATCGGCGTTACACCATTTGGCGAGCGTCTCGAGGAGCACGGTCTTGCCGGTGCCGAAACCGCCGGGGATGGCCGCGCGCCCCCCGCGCGCGATGGGGAAGATCGCGTCGATGATGCGCTGGCCGGTGAGCAGCGGCTCGTTGTTCGGCAGCCGCGCCGCCACGGGACGCGGCGCGCGCACCGGCCAGTCCTGGCGCATGGCGATCCCACGCTCGGCGCCGGCGGGTGACTTGAGCCGCAGCACCACGGCGTCCTCGGCATACTCGCCGGCCTCGACGATACCGATCACCTCGCCTTGCGCATCCGGCGGCAACAGGCATGACTGCTCGCGCGCGCCGCCCGGCACGCTGCCGAAGACCGCACCCGGACCGAGCCGATCGCCCGGCTGCACGCGCGGCGCAAAGCGGAACGACTTCGCCGGCGCGGCGCGCAGGCCGGGAAGCACATACGGCGTGCCGGTATCGGTGAGCGAGCGCAGCAACCCGTCGAAAATGCCGCCGAGCAGGCCCGGCCCGAGCGGCACGGACAGCAAGCGGCCGGAGCCGTACACCGCGACGCCGGGCTTCAAGCCGGTCGTGTCCTCGTACACCTGCACGGTGATCTCATCGCCCTCGGCGCGGATGACCTCGCCGAGCAGGCGGTTCTCTCCCACCTGCACCGCTTCGCGCATCTGGAAGCCGCCGGTAGCGCGCGCACGCAGCACCGGGCCGGAGATCCATTTGATTTTCGCTTCGCTCATCGCTTATGAACTTCGACCACAGAGGGCACAGAGGACACAGAGTGTTTGGAATCTTTCATTGTCATTCTCCGTGCCCTCTGTGCTCTCTGTGGTGAAAAAATAGTTCAGCCAATCTCGGCCAATAGCAACGCCTCGACCGCGCGCCGGTCGGCGAGCAGCGCCTCGATCGTGCCGTCAAGACAGGCGCCGCCGGTGCACAGCCGCAACCCGGCGGTGACATCGCGGTCTTCGCTGAACTCAGGTGCCGCACCCAGCTCGCGCGTCAGCAACCCCGCGAGCACGGCGCGCTCGGCCGCCGGCCAGTCGGCGGGATGCGCGATGCGCCAGGGCCCGCGCGGCAGCAGAGCGCGCGCCTGATTGAGCAGTCCGTTCGCCCAGCGGCGGCGCGCATCGGCGTCCCGCCAGCGCGCGAGCAGCGCCGCGCGCAGCAGCGCCCCGCCGGAGTCGATGAGGACGTAGTCGCAGCGCTGCTGGTGGCCGCGGCGCGCGGTGGCGAGCTCGGCCTGCGCGCGCGCCGTTTCGCGGTCCCGGTGATGCCGCAACTCCTGCAACTGACGGTGCGTGCGCTCGCGCACCGCGCGGTGCGCCGCGCGCAGGATCGTCTGCGCCTCCTGCCGCGCGCGGGTCGTGATCTCGCGGCAGCGTTCCTGCCCGTGGCGTTCCACGAGCGCGAGCATTTCCGTTAGCGCCGCCTCCGTCATGCCTCCATCCCCAACTGGCGGCGCAGCTCGGCGGCGAGATCGGGCGGTGCGACGCGCCCGCGCACGTCCGGGACGATGAGCACGGGCGGTTGGCCGGCGGCGAAGGCGCGAGCGAGCGCGCCGCGCGGCAGGCGCGCGGCGACTTCGGCGCTCACGAGGACGAGCGGCGCCTCGCGCCGCGCCCACTCGAGGAACGACGGCTCCTCGCCGGGCGCGGGCGTGCGCACCACCGCCCCGCCGAGCCGGTACCCGGCGGCGCTCAGCTCATCGCCCAAAAAGATCGGTGCTGTCATAACTAATACTCTTTGGAACCGCAGATGAACGCAGATAAACGCAGATAAGCGAAATCAAGTCCCGGCGCAAAGCGGAATCCATTCGAAGATTTCTCTGCGATCTCTGCGTTCTCTGCGGCGCAAATTTCATATTTCTTAATGCGTTTTCATCCGCGTTTATCTGCGTTCATCTGCGGTTCCAAGATTTTTACACCAGCCGGTTCAGGATCAGGACCGAGATGATGAGACCGTAGATCGCGATCCCCTCCGCCAGGCCCACCAGGATCAGCGCGCGCCCGAGCAACTCGGGCTTCTCGGCGATCGCGCCGACTGCCGCGGCGCCGACGTTCGCGACCGCGATGCCGGCGCCGAGCGCGGACAGGCCGGTGGCGAGCGCCGCGCCGAGAAAACCCAGGCCGTAGGCCTCGGGGGCGAGCGGCTTGCCGGCGGCGACCTCGGCCGCAAGCGCCTCCGGCCACCAGAGCAGCAGGCTCGCGCCGAGGCTCAGCGCGGCGCAGACACCGGTCAGGGCAAAGGCAAATTTCATGCGTGGGTTCATGCGGCTCTCCTTATTAAGTACTTATGACGGCGATGGGGGTTGGGGCAGGGGCCGGAATGGCCGTCCCTCCCCGTGCAGGAAGCGGATGAAGAACTCGAACAGCACCAGGCGCGTGGTCTGGACCGAGACCACGAGCGCCTCGAGCGCGATCATGACGACGTTGCCGGCGAGCAGGATGACGAACGCCGCGAGCGGATGCCCGGCGGCCCCGGCCAGCACCACGATCGCCGACGACAGCCCCGCGTGCGCGAGCGCGAACGCACCCACGCGCGCGAACGAGAGCGTGTTCACGGCGAGCTGAAACACCTGCTCGAGCAACCCGCCGACGGCAACCACCACCGCGGCGGGCCGCCGCTCGAGGGCATAGTGCCCGAGCAGATACCAGGCAAGCCCCACGGCGGCCAGCCAAAAGAGCGGTGCGTGCAGAATGCCGGCCAAGGCGCCCAGGTAGAACACGAGCACGCCGGCATCGGTGAGCGCCCAGCGCGCGAGCAGCCCGCGCCAGTGCGCCTCGATCGCGTTGAGCAACAACCCGAGCGCGAGCAACGCCGCACCGGCCGCGAGCGGCACGCCGAGGACCGTGAGCGGATCGTCGAGCGGGTGCAGCCACAGCGCCGGCAGCACGTCCTCGCGCGAGAACGCGCTCCCGAAGAGCAGGCCGAAGACCATGGCGGCCGCGCCGCCGGCGACGAGCAGACGCGTCACCGGATAGCGCCGCGCGAGCGCGAGCCCCACAAGCACCAGCACGAAGCCCTGCCCCACGTCGGCGAACATATAGCCGAAAAGCAGCGGCGCGATGAAGGCGAGCAGCATGCTCGGGTCCACCTCCGCGCGACCCGGCACACCGAAGGCGCGTGCGAAAATCTCGAACGGCCGCACCCACCACGGGTTGCTCAAGAGCAACGGCGGCGTGAGGCCGGCCGGCGGGTGCGGAAAACGGATGAGCGCGCGCAGCGCGGCGCGCTCGATCGCCGCACGCAACGCGGTCTCGGGCGCGCCGGTCCAGCCCGTAACCCAGGCGAAGTGCTCGCTCGCGGGGAGCCGCGGCACATGCTCCGCGAACCAGCGCAGCCGCTCGATGTCCGCGAGCGCCTCGGGCAGCGCGCAGGCCTCGCCGAGCCGCGCGAGCACCCGGCGCAGCCGCTCGACGCCGTGCTGCGCGCGCTGGCGCCGGCGCTCGAGCGCCGCCAGGTTCTCCTCGGCGCGCGCATGCAGCCAGCGCGGCAGCTCGAGGTACCGTCCCTTGAGCGCGGTCGCCTGCCGGTGGAAGGTCTCCATCGCGGCGTGCGGTGCGATCACGAGCAACCCGGACTCTTCGCGCAGCGGGACGCGCAGCGAGAGCGCGGGCGCGGGCGGCGCGAGATCCACGGGCGCGGCGAACACGTAGAGCCTTCGCGAGAGTACCGGGCCGTCCCGCACCAGCAGCTCGCAGTCGAGCGGCCGCTCGCGAAAGTGCCCGAGAAACGTGCGCCAGGTGTCGAGCTCGGTCAGCTCGTGCTCGCGCGCCTGGAGCACGCGCACGAGCGACGCGGCGCTGGCATGCCACATCGAGAGCCGCCCGAGGGCGCGCAGCAGCACTTCGCGCGCCGACGCCGGCGCCGTCGTCCGGCGCGGCCGCGGCGCCGGCCAGTAGGGCTGATAAAGCCGCGCGAGCTCCTGGTAGCGCTCGAGCAGCGGCCGCAGCTCGGCCAACGGCACGAGCATCGCCTCCGCCGGCTGCGCCTCGAGCTCGATCGCGCCGCCGGCCGCGAGCGCGGCGAGTGCGGGCGCCGCATCGTCGTGCGCCACCAGCACCTCGAACCAGCGCGCGGGTACCGGACGCAGCATCAGTGTGGCTCCGAAGAAAAATGCGCGCGCGTCAGCAACTCCGCGCGCAGGCGCTCGAGCTCGAGCGCGACGAGCAGCAACCACGCGAAGACCGCCACCGGCGAGAGAAAGGCGCGGCGCAGGAGCGCCTCGAGGCTTGAGGTGAGTGCGCACCGCGCGGCCCAGGCGCCCGCGGCCTCGCCCTGGCCGAACGCCAGCCGGTACGCCCGCACGAGCGTGACCAGCTGTTCCAGCGCGGCCTGCCGGCCGCGCACGCCCGGCCAGCGGCGGCGCCATTCCTCGAGCCAGCGCGCGAGCGGGGGATCCGCGCGCCCCGCGCCGAGCGCGGCCCACGGCCCCTGCGCCAGCACGCGCGGGCGCAGCCCGGGCTCGGCGTTGGCGAGCGCCCGAAGGTTCGGCTCCTCGCGCATCCAGTCGTGCGCGGGCTCGCCGCGTAGCAGATACGCAGCCGCGGGCAGGTCCGGAAGCATCGCGGTCCAGCGCACGGCGGCACGCCACGGCGGCGGCACCCAGCGCGCCACCTCTTCGATGAGCGCGCGCAGGTGCGCGCGCAGCAGCCGTTCGGCCTCGTGCGGCGGCGTCGTGGGACTGAGGTTCGCGATCCAGTGGCGCAACCCGGAGGCGCGCGCCTGTTCGAGCCACGCCGGAAGTTCGGCAAGCGCGTGCAGCATCTCCCATACGGCCTCGTTCGGACGCTGCCCGTAGCGTGCCTGAATCCGCGCCTGGGCGTAGGCGAACGCGCTGACCGGGCTCATGGCGCCTCGCCCGTGAGGCGCGCCGCCAGGCGCGCCACGGCCTGCGGCAGCCGTGCCCGGCGCGCATCCTCCTGCACCGGGCGATTGCGGATTTCCTCGGCGCTCGCGCGCAGCACCGCCACCTGCTGCGCGGTCTGCTCCTCGATGCGCGTGCGCAGCCGGCCCATGCGCGCGTCGGTACGCTCGGCGAGGCGACGGGCCTTGGCGTGCGTCTCCTCGCGCAGCGCCGCGGCCTGCTGCTCGCAGCGGCGCACCGCTTCGGCGGCCTCGCGCTCCGCCGCCAGCACCCGGTTGATCGCCTCCTCTGCGCCGTCCTCCCGTTCTGTCTCCATGGTGCGCACGATGTTGTTTGGATAGATGTTCGCAGCTCTGGGAGCGTAAGGCGGTGCTCGCCCCACGCCCGGGCGCGCCGCGGCACCCGGATGGCGCCTGTATACCGGGGCGAGAGCGTCACGTCGAAAGCTACCGCCCGGCAAGCTCAGCGTCGCGTCCGAATGAGACCAGCGCTTCCCGAATCCGCGGCCACCACTGAATGGTACGCGGGACATGCAGCCCATTATTGACGCAGGTCAAGATCCGCAAGCCTGGCCTTAATACGAGGGTCTTCGTGAAATCGTGTGGGCGATTGAACGGCACCGGCTGCGTTTCAGCGGTTGCGGTTGCTTGTCGGGTCTAGGTCGAATCGCCTTTCGGCGATGATTGAAGGCTACTTGTGGGTGGCTGACCCACGGCAGGTGTCTTTCTTTTGCGCGGCCAAAAGTAAAGTCACCAAAGAAAAGGCCGCCCCGGAGCCGCCGACCCCCTCCTGCGCTTCTCGCAAGAATCGGCGCTCGCCTAACTCGCCGGGCGCAGACTACGCG
>MFSU01000045.1 GCA_001785115.1 Candidatus Muproteobacteria bacterium RBG_16_65_34 | reverse complement strand
CTCGCGGATGCGCGGTGTGAGCTTGTTCTCCTTCATCGGGCCCGGGGTCTCGGCCTTGTAGAGCTGCATGCCGCCGACGCCGAGGAGCGGCAGGATCGCCACCGCGAGTACTACGATGCCCATGCCGCCCAAAAACTCCAGTAACCCCCGCCACAGGTTGATCGACGGCGCGAGCCGATCGAGATTGCTGATAACGCTCGAGCCGGTGGTGGTGAGGCCGGACATGGTCTCGAAGTAGGCGTCGGCCAGATGCGGGACGATGCCGGCGAACAGAAACGGCAGCGCGCCGAAGAACGCCAGCAGCCCCCAGAAGAGCGTCACGACCACGAACCCGTCGCGCAGCCGCAGCTCGCGCCGCGCGCCGCGCGCCGGCAGCCACAGCGCCAGGCCGCTCAGCAGGGTGACCGCGTAGGCATAGAGGAACGGACGGGCCGAGCCGTCGGCGGCCGACAGCGCAAGCGCCAGCGAGGGCAGCATCGCGGCGCTGAAGATGATGAGCAGCAGCCCCATCACGCGCTGGATGACGGGAAATTGCATGGCTAGACGAAGGTGAAGGCGACCTGGAACAGGCGTTCGACGTCCGGGATGCGCTGCTTGTCCACGAGAAACAGGATCAGGTGGTCGTTCGACTCGATCACGGTGTCGTGGTGCGCGATCAGCACGCGCCCGTCGCGCACGATGGCGCCGATGCTGGCGCCGTGCGGCAGCGGGACGTCCTGGATCGCGCGGCCCACGACCTGCGAGGTCTTGGCGTCGCCGTGGGCGATGGCCTCGATCGCCTCGGCGGCGCCGCGTCTGAGCGAATGCACCGCCACCACATCGCCGCGGCGCAGGTGCGTCAGCAGGCTGCCGATGGTGGCCTGCTGCGGCGAGATGGCGATGTCGATGTTGCCCACGCTCTGGATCAGGTCGACATAGGCCGCCCGGTTGATGAGCGCCATCACGCGGCGCGCGCCCAGGCGCTTGGCGAGCATCGCCGACATGATGTTGGCCTCGTCGTCGGAGGTCACGGCGCAGAAGGTGTCGATGTCCTCGATGCCCTCCTTGACCAGCAGCTCCTCGTCGGCGGCGTCGCCGCACAGCACCACGGTCTGGTTCAATTCCTCGGCCACGGCGCGCGCCCGCGCCGGGTTGTGCTCGATCAGCTTGGTGATGGCGTGGCGCTCCTCGAGCGCGCGCGCCAGGCGCTTGCCGATGTTGCCGCCGCCCGCGAGCATTACGCGCTTGACCGGTTTGTCGAGGCGGCGCAGCTCCGAGAGCACGGCCGGGATGTCGGCCTTCGCGGCGATGAAGAACACCTCGTCGTCGGCCTCGATCACGGTGTCGCCCTCGGGGATGAGGGGGCGATCGCGGCGGTAGATGGCGGCGACGCGGGTCTCCACCCTGGGCAGATGCTCCTTGAGCGCCCGCAGTTTATTGCCCACGAGCGGGCCGCCGTGGTAGGCGCGCACGGCGACGAGCTGTACGAGGCCCTGGGCGAAGTCGAGCACCTGCAGCGCCGTGGGATACTCGATCAGCCGCAGGATATAGTCGGTGACGATCTGCTCGGGGCTGATGATGACGTCGATGGGGATTACTTCCTGCGAGAAGATCTCCGGGTGCGAGAGGTACTCGGCGGCGCGGATGCGCGCGATCTTGGTCGGGGTGTGGAACAGCGAGTAGGCGATCTCGCAGGCGACCATGTTGACCTCGTCGGAGTTGGTGACCGCGAGGATCATGTCGGCGTCTTCGGCGCCCGCGAGCCGCAGGGTATCGGGGTGCGCGCCGTTGCCCACCACCGTGCGCAGGTCGAGCCGGTCCTGCAGATCCTGGAGCTTGGCCGCGTCGCGGTCGACGACGGTGATGTCGTAGTTCTCGTACACCAGATTGGCGGCGACCGAGGAGCCGACCTGGCCCGCGCCCAGGATGATGACCTTCATGTGGCGTTTGCCGTCGTATGATTATTCGCCGCGGAGATCGCAGAGGACGCAGAGAAAGTCATGTTTTTATATTATCAGATTTCTCTCGGCGATCTCTGCGGTGAAATCTATTCTTTAAGCGTCTTCGGGTTGATCCCGAGCTGTTTGAGCTTGCGGTAGAGGTGCGTGCGCTCCATACCCGAGAGCCGCGCGAGCTCCATGACGTTGCCGCCGGTACGCGCCAGGTGGTATTCGAGGTAGGCCCGCTCGAAATGCTCGCGCGCGGCGCGCAGCGGCAGCTCGAACAGCGGTTGCAGCGCCTCGGCGGCGGTCGGCACCGTGGGGGCGGGTCCGCCCAGGGCGCGCATCACCTCGGCCTCCGTGATCTCCTCGCCGCGGCTGAGTATGAGCAGGCGCTGCACGGCGTTCTTGAGCTCGCGCACGTTGCCCGGCCAGGTGTAGTTGCGCAGGGCGTTGAGCGCGCCGGTGGTGAAGCGGCAATAGGACAGGTGCTCGTGGTCCACCAGCCAGTGGAGATAAAAATTGACGAGCTCCGGCATGTCCTCGCGGTGCTCGCGCAGCGCGGGCATCCGCAGCGGGACCACGTTCAGGCGGTAATAGAGGTCCTCGCGGAACCGCCCTTCGGCCGCGGCCTTTTTCAGGTCCGCGTGGGTGATGGCCATGAGGCGCGCCTCCCAGGCGAGGGGCTCGCGCCCGCCCACGCGCTGGATGCGCCGCTCCTCGAGCGCGCGTAGCAGTTGCGCCTGGAGCGCGGGATCGAGCTCGTCGATCTCGTTCAGCACGAGCGTGCCGCCGCCGGCCCGCTCGAAGGCTCCCGGCAGGATGCTCGCGCCCGATTCGGTTCCGAAGAGCTGGCGCGCGGCCTCCGCCGCGGTAAGGGCCGTGAAGCTCATCTCGACGAAGGGGCGATCGCGCCGCGGGCTGTGCAGATGGAGGTAGCGTGCCGCCGCTGCCCGGCCGCTGCCCGGCTCGCCGCCGATCAGCACGCAGGTGTCGGCGGCGGCGATACGCTCCATCTCCTCGCGCAGCGCGCGCATCGCGGCGCTCTTGCCGACCAGGAACGCGTCCGGTTCGGCCTGCGCGCGCAGCCGCAGGTTTTCGCGCCGCAGCTTGTCGTTCTCGAGCGCGCGCTCGAGCGTGACCAGGAGCTTGCCCAGGGACACGGGTTTCTCGATGAAGTCGTAGGCGCCGAGGCGCGTGGCCTCGACCGCGGTCTCCACCGTACCGTGCCCCGACATCATTACCACCGGCATGTCGAGCTCGCGGTTTTGCGACCACTCCTTGAGCAGCGAGATGCCGTCGGTGTCGGGCATCCAGATATCGAGGAGCACGAGATCGGGCCGCTGGCGGCGGACCGCCTCGCGCGCCTGCGCGGCGTTCTCCGCCGTCACCACACGGTAGTGTTCGTCCTCGAGGATCTCCTGTATCAACCGGCGGATGTCCGGTTCGTCGTCGACGACCAGGATGTAGCCCGGGTCCAGCCGTTCGGCCGCGGCGGGCAGGCGTTCCACGGACGGTTCACTCATGACGACCCCTTGCCGCGCAACTGCCGCCCGGCTGCGCGCGCCGGCGTTTCATCCGGCACGGCGGGTCGGGCGGCGACCTCCTCCAGCGGCAGACGGATGGTAACGTAGGCGCCGCCTTCCTTGGCGTTTTCGGCCAGGATCGCGCCGCCGTGCTCCTCGACGATGCGCTTGACGATCGCGAGCCCGAGCCCGGTGCCTTTCTCCTTGCTCGTGACGTAGGGCTCGAACAGCCGCCCGAGCATCGCCTCGGGAAAGCCGGGGCCGTTGTCCTGCACCTTGAGCTCCGCGAAGCGGCGCGGCGGCTCCGCCACCAGGCGCGTGCTCACGCCGATGATGGGCCGGGGGTTCCCGGCGAGGGCATCGCGTGCGTTGAGCAGGAGGTTGTGCAACACCTGCCGCAGCCGCCCGGCGTCGGCGACGAGGATGGGCAGCCGCTCATCGAGCTCGAGCCTGAGCGCGATCGGCGCAACCCCGCCCGCCGGCTCGTGCCCGCTCTGGTACAGCTCGACCACATCGCGCACGAGCTCGTTGAGCTGCACCGGCCCCGGCTCGGTGCGCGCGGCGCGCGCGTAATCGGAAAACGCATTGACCAGGGATTTGAGCGCCTCGACCTGCTCGATGATGGTGCGCGTGGCGCGCTCCAGCGTCGCGCGCTCCTCCGGCGGCAGGAGCTTGAGGAACTTGTGCCGCATGCGCTCGGCGGCGAGCTGGATCGGCGTGAGCGGATTCTTGATCTCGTGCGCCATGCGGCGCGCCACCTCGCCCCAGGCGGCGTTGCGCTGCGCCTGAATGAGCGCCGTGACATCGTCGAACACCACCACGTAGCCGCTGCGCCGTCCGCTCAAGGCCGGGAGCAGCGTGCCGCGCGCGATCAGGGTGCGCCGGCCCTCCTCGAGGCTCACCTGGACCTGCCACTCGGACTGGGCCGTCGCCATCGCCGCGCGCACGGCGATCACGAAGGCCGCCATCGCCGGATGCCGCTCGCCGACCCACTCGAGCGATTTGCCCTCGGCGTAGCCCAGGTCGACGCCGAGGATCTGGACGGCGGCGGCGTTATGGGTGCGCAGGATATGGCGCGAGTCGAACGACAGCACCCCGGAGGAGAGGTGCGTGAGCACGGTCTCGAGGTAGGCGCGCTGGACCTCCGCCTCCTGCTGGCTGCGCTTGAGCTGGGTCTGGGCGCGGTGGATGCGCCGCGTCATGTCGTTGAACGAGGCGACGAGCATGCCGATCTCGTCGTGGCTCGTGATGGGCAGTTGCTTGCGGTAATCGCCGCGCGCCACCGCGCGCGTGCCTTCGGCGAGGTCGCGGATCGGCGCGACCAGGCGGCGCGCGGAGAAGATCGCCGCCCACACCGCGACGAGCATCGTGAGCAACGCCACCAGCGAAAGCGTGAGCGTGTAGCCGAATTTCAGCGGACCGCGCAGGTACACGAGTTTTTCGTACTCGGCGAACGCGGTCTGCACGCTTTCGCCCAACTTGGTGTAGCGCGGCGGCAGCGTCTGGATCGCCTGCAGGATGCGCCGCGGGGCGCCGACCTCGCGCGCGTACACCGGCACCACGACGCGCAGGCGCAGCCCCGACTTTCCCTGGGCGTCGAGGCTTGCGTACGGCATGCCCTGGCGCACCTGCGCAAGGATCGTCTCGTTCGGGCGGTCGGGGACCAGGGTGCTGGCGCCGAGGCTCGCCTCGCCGCTCGAGGCGACGATCAGGCCGTCCGGAGCGAACAGGGTGAGCTCGGTCACGCTGTGGATCTCGCGCAGGTTGTTGAGCGCCGTAAGCGCCGCGCGGTTGGCGCGGCCCGGCGCGGCGCTCGACACGGTCTCCAGGTCCGCCGCCATCTCCTGGGCGCGCTTGATGAGGTCCTGCTTGACCGCATCGAGCGCGGTGCGCCCGAGCAGCAGCGCGTCGTCGAGCGCCTGCTCGATCTTGACGTCGAACCACTGGTCGATGCCGCGATTGAGGGTGTCGACCGAGAATACGAACACCACCGAAACCGGCAGCACCGAGAGCAGCACGAACAGGATCAGCAGACGCAGCGACAGGCGCGTACCCGGCACCCGGGCGCGGTACTGCTCGATCAGGTTGAACAGGTTGAACAGGATGAGCGCGAGCAGCAGCACGATGCCCACGACGTTGACGAGCAGCAGCAGCGAGTACACCCGCCCGAAGACGGCCGAGTTCTGAGTGGCGGCGTTCATCATGAGCAGCGCCGCGAGCAGCACGCCGGAGAGCACCGCGAGCGGAATGACGCCGGTGACGAAGCGGCCCAGGCGGATCATCGCGCCACACCCCACGTGGTCCAGCCGCTGTTCAGGCGCCAGGAGAGCGAGGTGTAGGCCACGGGCCGAAGCGGCGTGGGCAAGGCCTCGATGTCGAGTCCGACACGCAGGTCCACGCTGTAGTCGCCCGCGGGCGGGGCCTCGGGCAGCGTGAGCTTGAGCTCGTTGAGCGCGCCCAGGTACTTCAGCGCATCCGCCAGCACGGTGAAGCTCTCCCAGTTATCCGCGCTCGCGCCCGGGTCGCTCACCAGGTACTGGCCGGCGAGCGCATGGAAGCGGATGCTGCGGCGCAGCGCCCAGCGTCCGAGATTCTGGTCCCACCAGAAACGGCGCACGCGGTTGAGCTTCACGTCGATGACGAGCGTCAGCTCGATGCCCTTCGCGAGCGCCTCCTCGACCTTCGGCGTGAATGCGAGATCGAGGGTGCCGGCGAATTGCAGCGAGTCGCCGATGAGCTTCGGCTGTATCTCGGCGATCCGGAACTCGGCGCCGGCGGCGAGCGCCAGGCCGAGCATCCAGGCCGCGAGCCACGCCCGCAGGGCGTCAGATTTTCCGCAGACCCGCATAGTAGAACCCGTCCATACCCTCCATGCCCGGCAGGATCTGCCGGCCCGCCGCGCGGGCGAGGCCGACCGGCGGCGCGAGCGGCGCTTCGCGCGCGTCCGCGTGGCGCGCGAGAAACGCCTCGATTTGCTGTTCGTTTTCGCGCGGCAGGATCGAGCAGGTTGCATACAGAAGCTTACCTCCTCGGCTGAGCAAGGGCCACAGGCCGTCCAGGATGCGGCGCTGGGTCTCGATGAGTTTCGGCAGGTCCTCGGGCCTTCGGCGCAGCTTGATGTCGGGGTGGCGGCGGATCACGCCGGTCGCCGAGCACGGCGCATCGGCGAGGATGCGTGCGAACGGCCGCCCGTCCCACCAAGTCGCGGCCGCGGCCGCATCGCCCACGACGACGCGCGCTTGCAGCCCCAGGCGCGCGAGGTTCTGCTCGATGAGCGCGGTGCGCGCGGGGTCCGCATCGAGCGCCAGGCACTCGGCGAGCGTCGGCGTGCGCTCCAGGAGGTGCGCGGTCTTGCCGCCCGGCGCGGCGCAGGCGTCGAGCACGCGCTCGCCGGGCTGCGCATCGAGCAGCCCGGCCGCAAGTTGCGCCGCCGCGTCCTGCACCGACACGCACCCCTGGGCGAATCCCGGCAGCTCCGCGACGGCCACCGGCGTCTCGAGCGTCACCGCGCTCTCGGCGGCCGGGTGTGGCGCCGCGGCAAGCCCAGCGGTCTTGAGGCGCGCCAGATATTCGGCGCGCGAGTTTTTGAGCAGGTTGACGCGCAGCACCATCGGCGGGCGCTCGTTGCCGGCCGCAAGGACCTGCTCCCAATGCTCCGGGTAGACGCCGCGGATCTCCTCGGTCAGCCACGCGGGGTGGCTGTATTGGAGCACCGGGTCGCTTTCGATGACCTCGTCCAGGCGCGCGGCGCGGCGCAGATACTCCCGCAGGCAGGCGTTCAGCAGATTTTTCGCCCAGGGTTTGCCGAGCGCCTCCGCCGCCGCCACCGTCTCCGTCACCGCGGCGTGCGCGGGCAGGCGCATGGATCTGAGCTGATACAAACCGATCAGCAGCAGCGCGTGGATATCCCGGTCCTTCTGCTTGAGCGGTCGTTCCAGCAGCAACGCGGCGATGGCGGCGAGCTGATGAAACCAGCGCAGCGTCCCGTAGGCCATCTCCTGGATGAACGCCCGCGCGGCCGCGGGCGCGCGGGGGAGGTGCTCATCGAGCGCCGCGTCGAGATAGCGCCGGCGCGCGACCACCTCATCGACGATGCGCACGCAGAGCGCGCGCGGATTGGACCGGGAGGATTTCGCCGCGCGCATGCGGCTCAAGCGCCCAGGCGATCGCCCGGGGCGAGGCGCGTGCCGTTCAGGAACTCCGCCGCCGAGAGCGCCTTTGCGCCCTCGGCCTGCAAGCGCGTGACGTTCACGATGGCGTCGCCGGCGCGTACGCGGATGCCGCCGGCGTCGGCCCGCACGATCTCGCCCGGCGTGCCGCGTGTGGGCGCCGGCTCGAGCGGCCCCACCTCCCAAAGCCGCAGCACGCGGCCGTTGAACGCGGTGCACGCCACCGGATAAGGATTGAAGGCCCGGATCTTGCGGTGGATGACGGCGGCCGGCGCCGACCAGTCGATGCGCGCCTCCTCCTTCTTGAGCTTTTTCGCATAGCCGGCCTGCGCCGCGTTCTGCGGCTCGGGCCTGAGCGCCCCGCGGCCAAGTTGCTCCAGCGCCGCAACGAGCGTCTGCGCGCCGATCTCGGCCAGGCGGTCGTGCAGGGTCTGGGCGGTGTCGGTGTCGCGGATCGGCGTCTCGGCCTTGAGCAACATCGGACCGGTGTCGAGGCCCGCGTCCATCTGCATAACGGTGACGCCGGTTACGGTATCGCCGGCCTCGAGGGCACGCGCGATGGGCGCCGCCCCGCGCCAGCGCGGCAGCAGCGAGGCGTGCACATTGAGACAGCCGTACTTCGGGACCGCAAGCACATCGGGCGGCAGGATCACGCCGTAGGCGATCACAATCATCGCCTCGGGGTTGAGCGCCCTGAGCTCCCCGGCGCGGCCCTGCAAGCGCTCGGGCTGGCGCACCTCGAGCCCGTGCGCGAGCGCGAACTCCTTCACCGGGCCGGCCGCGAGCCTGCGCCCGCGCCCGGCCGGCCGGTCGGGCTGGGTGTATACGGCGAGAATCTTGTGGCCCGCGCGGATGAGCGCCTCAAGTGCGGGCACGACGAAGGCGGGGGTTCCGGCGAAAACGAGGTTCATGGGAAACAAGAGCCGATAGCCTATAGCCTTTAGCTTCTAGCTTAACAGCTATCGGCTATAGGCTATCGGCTAACGGCCGTCACATCGCCAACCGCGACTGCTTTTCGAGCTTCTTGCGGATGCGGCTCTGTTTCAGGCGCGAGAGGTGGTCGACGAAGACCTTGCCGTCGAGGTGATCGACCTCGTGCTGGATGCAGGTGGCGAGCAGCCCCGCGGTTTCGAGCTCGAACGGCTTGCCCTCGCGGTCGAGGGCGCGCATCTTGATGCGGGCGGCGCGCGTGACCGGCTCGTAGATGCCCGGCACGGAGAGGCAGCCTTCCTCCATCTGCTGCTCGCCCTCCCGGGAGGTGATCTCCGGATTGACGAACACCTGCAGTTGGTCGCGGCTCTCGGAGATGTCGATCACGACGACACGATAGGGCTCGTCGACCTGGACGGCCGCGAGCCCGATGCCGGGCGCGCCGTACATGGTCTCGGCCATGTCGGCGATGAGCGCACGGATCGCGTCCGTGACCGCGGCCACGGGCTGCGCCGTTCGGCGCAGCCGTGGATCGGGATAGTGCAGGATGGTGCGTAGCGCCATGATATGAATGTCCGGGGTTTGCGACTTCCGAAAGCAGATGATTATTAGTTTAAATGATGCTGAATCAGAAGGAAATTCAACCCCACGGCGCATGGCGTTTTATCGCACTGTGGGCTACACTCTGGCGCGTCATTACCCCGGAACCCCGATCGATGTCGCTTAGAACGATCCCGCGTTTTGGCTTCGTCCTGCTGGTTATATTGTTAAGCATCCCCGGCGGGGTCGGGGCGGAAGAGGTGGCGCTCAAGTCCGACCATCCCGAACGCTACACCGTCAGGGCGGGTGACACCCTCTGGGATATTGCGAGCCGCTTCCTCAAAAGTCCGTGGCACTGGCCGAAGATCTGGCGGCTCAACGAGCAGATCCGGAACCCGCACCTCATTTATCCCGGCGATGTGGTTTTGCTGCGTTATGTCGATGGCCGGCCCGAGTTGACCTTGCTGCGCACGGACAAGGTGTTGATCCCCGATATGTCCGCGAAGGAGCGCCCCCCCGAGGCGCCGGCGGCGGGCCGACCTACCGTCAAGTTTGAGCCCCAGGTGCATGCCGAGCCCCTGGAGAAGGCCATCCCCACCATCCCGCCGAGTGCGATCGTTCCGTTTCTCACGGACCCGCGCGTAGTCGAGGACGGCGAACTCGAGCGCGCCGCCTACGTCACCATCGGCCTCGATAACCGCATTGCGCTCGGTTCCCAAAGCGAGTTCTACGCCCGCGGCGTGAGCGCCGCGGGGGAGTATTATCAAATCTTCCGCCCCGGCAAACCCATTCGCCATCCCGACACCGGCGAGGTTCTGGCACACGAGGCGGTCTATCTCGGCGATGCGCGGCTCCTCGAGCCGGGCGATCCCAGCAAGTTTATCGTCACCCGGGCAAGGCAGGAGATCCTGCCCCGCGACCGGCTGATGCCGGCGCCGCCCACCGCGGGGCTTCCTTACTATTACCCCAAGGCCCCGCCCAAGAAGGTCGAGGGCCGGATTGTGGGGGCGCTCAATGCGGTGGCCGAGATCGGGCCCTATTCCGTGGTGACCATCACGCTCGGCACGCGCGAGGGTCTGGAGGCGGGCCACGTGCTGCGCGTGCTGCGCCACGCGGGCAAACAGCGCGATCCCGTCACCCGCGACGATTACGTCCTGCCGGACGAGGACTCGGCCCTGATCCTCGTCTTTCGCACCTTCGACAAGGTGAGCTACGCCCTGGTCATGACCGCCACGCGCCCGGTGCATGTGTTGGACGCGGTGGTCACGCCCTGACCGGCGTAGACCGCAAAATCGGATAGTTTTTGCGTCATGACCGGCGCGCAATCCGCCACCGCAAATCCGAACCTCGAGCTTTGGCTCGCCTTCAGCCGCGTGCCGGGCGTCGGCGTACGCACGCGCATCGAGTTGCTCGAACACTTCGGCTCGATCGAGGCGGTGTATGGCGCCAGCGGCACGGAGCTGGAACATTGCCTCGGCGGCCGGTCCGAGGCGGTGCGCGCCATCCTCGCGGGGCCCGACGCCAAGGAGTTTGCGCGCGAGCGCGCGTGGCTCGCGCAGCCCGGACATCGCCTGCTCACCTGGGCGGACGCGGATTATCCTCCGCTGCTGCGCCAGATCCACGATCCGCCGGCGACGCTTTATGTGCTCGGCGAACCCCGCCTGCTCATGCGGCCGCAGCTCGCCGTTGTCGGCGCGCGCAATGCGACCCCCGGCGGCGCGGAGAGCGCGCGCGCCTTTGCGCAGACGCTCGCGCAGGCGGGGCTCGCGATCACGAGCGGGCTGGCGCTCGGGATCGACGCCGCGGCACATCGCGGCGCGCTCGAAGCGGGCGGCGTAACGATCGCGATCGCCGGAACCGGGCTCGACCGGGTCTATCCCGCGCGTCACCGCGAGCTGGCGCACGCGATCGCCGAACGCGGCGCGATCGTATCGGAGCTGGCGCTCGGTACGCCGCCGGCGAAGGAGAATTTCCCCGTCCGCAACCGCCTGATCAGTGGATTGTCCCTCGGCGTGCTCGTGGTGGAGGCCGCGCTCAAGAGCGGCTCGCTCATCACCGCGCGGCTTGCGGCTGAGCACGGACGCGAGGTGTTCGCCATTCCCGGATCGATCCACTCGCCGCTCGCGCGCGGTTGTCACGCGCTCATCCGCCAGGGGGCGAAGCTGGTGGAGACCGCGGCGGATGTCCTGGAGGAACTCGGGGCGCTCGCGCGGTTCGTGCAGCAGGCGCCGTCCGCGCCCGAAGCAGACGCCCGCCCGCGCGACGTGAGCGCGTCCATGCGGCGTCTGCTCGATAGCCTCGGGTTCGATCCCGCGGGCGTGGACACCTTGGTCGAGCGCAGCGGATTGACGGCCGATGCCGTTTCCTCCATGCTGTTGCAGCTGGAATTGCAAGGGTTTGTCACCCCCTGCCCGGGCGGCAAATACCAGCGCATGTCCTGAAGCCGCATCGCCGAGCGAGTTAAATGAAAGAAAATGTTTTAGACATCCTGATGTATCTGTTCGAAAACTATATGGACGAAGGCCCGGAATTTCATCCCGATCAGGAATCGTTGACCACCGAGCTGACCCAGGCCGGCTTCGCGAAACGCGAGATCTCCAAGGCGTTTTCGTGGCTCGAGGATCTTTCGACGCTGCGGGCGCAGGCGGTGCAGGCCCCGTGCAATGGCGGCAGCGCGCGGGCGCTACGCCATTACACGGCACTGGAGATGGAGAAGCTCAACGAGGAATGCCGGGGATTCATGCTGTTCATGGAGCAAGGCGGCGTGCTGGATTCGCCCACGCGCGAACTCGTCATCGATCGCGTGATGGCGCTCGAGATCGAGGAGCTTTCGCTCGAGCAGCTCAAGTGGGTGATGCTGATGGTGCTGTTCAACCAGCCGGACCAGGATTACGCCTACAGCGTACTCGAGGATCTGGTGTTCGACGAAATGCAGGGACATCTGCATTGATTTCCAAGGCATGGCGGCCTTCCTGCCGCCGCGGCCGCGTACCGCATATCTTTCCCGCGCTTGACAAGCCCCGGCGGTTATCGTCAACAATTGCGCCCCTCAGGCGGGCCGACCCGCCGGTTTGTCCGCCAATCAACTGAATTGTCGCCATGTCGAAGAACCTGATCGTCGTCGAGTCGCCGGCCAAGGCCAAGACCATGACCAAGTATTTGGGCAAGGACTTCACGTGCCTTGCCTCCTATGGCCATGTGCGCGACCTGATCCCCAAGCAGGGCGCGGTCGACACCGAAAACCGCTTCGACATGAAGTACGCCCTGATCGAGAAGAACAAGAAGCACGTCGAGGCGATCGAGAAGGCGATGCGCAAGGCCGACGCGCTCTACCTCGCCACCGACCCGGACCGCGAGGGTGAGGCGATCTCCTGGCACCTCTACGAGATCCTCAAGGAGCGCGGCGCGCTCGACGCCAAGCCCGTGCACCGTGTCGTGTTTCACGAGGTCACCAAGAGCGCGATCCAGCACGCGATCGGGCAACCGCGCGAGCTCTCGGAGAATCTGATCAACGCGCAGCAGGCGCGCCGCGCGCTCGATTATCTCGTCGGCTTCAATCTCTCGCCGCTGCTCTGGAAGAAGGTGCGCCGCGGGCTGTCCGCCGGGCGCGTGCAGAGCCCGGCGCTGCGCCTCATTGTCGAGCGCGAGCAGGAGATCGAGCGCTTCCAGGCGCGCGAGTACTGGACCATCGAGTCGGACTTGAGCACCAAGGGCAAGGACTTCGTCGCCAAGCTCACGCATTTCAACGGCGAGAAGATCGAGCAGTTCACGATCGACAACGGCGCCCGCGCCGGCGACGTGGTGGCGGCCCTCAACGAAGCCGCCCGGGGCAAGCTCACCGTCACCGCGGTCGAGAAAAAGCAGCGCAAGCGCAATCCGTCGCCGCCGTTCACCACCTCGACGCTGCAGCAGGAGGCCTCGAGAAAACTCGGCTTTTCCGCCCAGCGCACCATGCGCACGGCGCAGCAGCTCTATGAAGGCAGCGACATCGGCGGCGAGGTCGTGGGTCTCATCACCTATATGCGCACCGACGCGGTGAACCTCGCGCAAGAGGCCGTGGCCGAGATCCGCGAGCTGATCGCCAAGCGCTTCGGCGCCGAGAACCTCCCGCCCGAGCCCCAGGTGTACAAGACCAAGGCGAAGAATGCGCAGGAGGCGCACGAGGCCATCCGCCCGACCGCGGCCGCGCGCGCGCCCGAGGCGGTGAAGGACTTCCTCACGCCCGAGCAGTACAAGCTGTATGAGCTCATCTGGAAGCGCGCCGTCGCCTGCCAGATGACGCACGCGCTGCTCGACACCGTCGCCGTGGATCTCGCCCCCCCCGGCGATGTACAGGGAAGTACAAGTGTCGCGGGAGGCAGGACGCCGGGAGCGACCGCGGGGAATGTCTTCCGCGCCACCGGCTCCACCGTGGTCAGGCCCGGCTTCATGGCGGTGTACCAGGAAGACACCGACGAGAAGTCGCCGGACGAAGAGGACCAGGCCATATTGCCGGCGCTCGAGCCGGGCGATGCGGTGGACGTGCGCGCGATCCGCAACGAGCAGCACTTCACCGAGCCGCCGCCGCGCTTCACCGAGGCGAGCCTGGTGAAGACGCTCGAGGCCTACGGCATCGGCCGGCCCTCGACCTACGCCAGCATCATCGCGACCCTCGAGAGCCGCGAGTACGTGATCCTCGACAAGCGCCGCTTCACGCCGACCGACGTCGGGCGCGTGGTGAACAAGTTCCTGTCCGAGCACTTCCAGCACTACGTCGATTACGACTTCACCGCGCGCATGGAGGACGACCTCGATGCGATCTCGCGCGGCGAAAAGGAGTGGCGCCCGGTGCTCAAGGAGTTCTGGGGCGACTTCAAGGCCCAGGTGAAGGCGAAGGAGTCGGTCGAGCGCCCCGGGGTGGAGATGATGGAGGAAAAATGCCCGAAGTGCGGCAAGCAACTGGCGAAACGCCTCGGCCGCAACGGCTACTTCATCGGCTGCACCGGCTATCCCGACTGCGACTATACGCGCAACGTGGACGAGGCCGCCGGCGCCAGCAACGAGCCCGAGATCGTGCCGGATCGCAAGTGCCCGAAGTGCGAATCCAACCTGGTCATCAAGCGCGGCCGCTACGGCAAGTTCATCGGTTGCAGCAATTATCCGAACTGCAAGCACATGGAGCCGCTGGAAAAGCCGGCCGACACCGGCGTGCAATGCCCGGAGTGCAAGCAGGCGAACATGCTCAAGCGCAAGTCGCGCTACGGCAAGATCTTCTACTCGTGCGCGCGTTACCCGGACTGCAAGTACGCGGTCTGGAACCTGCCGCTCAACGAACCCTGCCCGAAGTGTGGCTGGCCGATCCTGACCATCAAGACCACCAAGCGCCGTGGCACCGAGAAGGTCTGCCCGGTGAAGGAGTGCGGCTTCGCCGAGCCGTACGAGGGCGAACTCGATATGCCGGAAGCCGCGCCACAGATCGGGACTGGCTGATTTAGAAGCTATCTCAACAACAACGTACACACGGTCCTGATGGGAACGTTGGAAATGCAGGAGCGACTGCGCGATGGGGGTCGGGATTCTGCTGGCTGTTTTTGGACCGCTTCTGCTGATTGTTCCGATGGCGTTGGTGTACTGGTTGCTCGCGCGCAGCAACGTAGCAGCGCGATTTGGCTGGCGCCAGGGAATGGCGCGTGTTGCATACACAGCGATTGCCGCCTTGTCGGTGTTATGTGTCGTGGGCGCAACCTATCTGCCGGGCAAACTCAAATTCAACAGCCTTTGCGAAAATCTCGCCGAACCGAGGGTCATCGAGCGTGCGCGGGCAGACGGGTTTTTTCTGGATGACTCTACTGCGGACAGTTTTGGCATGCGTTATCTCCACGACGAAGGCTTTGCATGGTTCGAAGCACGCGATATTTCCAAACGTGATGGTTATGCCCGCTACCGCAAGGAAGGGGGAAAGATCGTGCGCGAGAGCGTGTCCGAATTAAAAGCGCTTTACACAGTACAGTCGACGTTCGACGAGAGAGAGCAGGGAATTCTCGTTAGCCGCACTGCGGTAACGGAGCGCGCGAGTGGCAAACTACTTGCGGAGGCGCATTCGGTAACCTATCACGGCGGCCCACTCGGCCTGCTGCTAGGCGTGCATGGCCTGAACACTTGCCCTTGGCCTGTCACGCAGCAGGGCAGCCGCCAGTTCGATACTTATTACCATCTAGCGCGCGATACGTTGCTGGGCACAAAATGATCGCGATACCACTGCGTTATCAGAAAACCAGGATGGTTAGGACACCATGCCGGGTGTCATCAATAGGCTCGACACGACAGCGCGTGCGTAATTTTGCACACGTCCGGCATATTCACGATCGATAGTTAGGTGCGGGTCAGGAGATGCCCGCCTTCAGGCTGTCATCAGCATTTTTACAGCCGCAATTACCAACACCCGCCGCAGCGTCACCGGTGCCAGCCGGCGCACCGCGAGTTCCGATCCGATCAGCGCACCGGCCAGCGCCGCGAGCATGAGCAGCGGCAGCTGCGCCGGCCAGGCGACGGCGACGGTTGAGTGCCCGGCGAGCGCGGCGATCGAGTTCACCAGAATGAAAGCCGCCGATATTGCCGCCGTGGTGCGCATGTTTGCCCAGCGCAGCATGAGCAACAGCGGACTCAGAAAAATCCCGCCGCCCACGCCAGTCAGGCCGGACAGCAGGCCGAGACCGGCGCCGCTCACCAGTGCCACCCAAATATTTGGCGTGGAGGAGGCTGCATGATCCTGCGTCTTCCACAGCAGGCGCGCAGCGGCAATCAGCAGGGCGACGGCGACCAGAATCTTGTAGACTCCGCCCGGTAGGGTGAGCGCGCCGCCGACGAAGGCGAGCGGGATCGAGCCGAGCGCGAACGGCCAGAACAGGCGTGCGTCGAAATAGCCGGCACGCCACAGGCGGTAGAAGACCAGACCCGCGACCGCGATGTTCATCGCGAGCGCCGCCGGTTTCATGACCGCGGCGGAGACGCCGAAGAGCGCCATGGCCGCGAGATAGCCCGAGGCCCCGCCGTGGCCGACCGCGGAGTAGAGCATGGCCGCCGCCGCGATGAACGTGAGCAGCCACAGAAACAGGGTGGGGTCGAGCGATTCCAATAGATCTCCGCACTCGTGCCGCGCGCGGTGGCGCGTGGCGGGTGGCCGTGGTAGAAATCACGCGATGTTCGACGCCCGACATCTTATCCCGACTCCCCGGGTAACCAGAACCGCGCCCATGCTGTTCCTCGGTGCGTGGTCGCTGCTGCTCGCCTCCTGCATCGGTCTGCCCGCGCGCGCCCCGGGCGTGGGCGCGCCCGTCGCCTGGGACGCGCTTCCCGGTTGGGTTGAGGAGCGGCCGGCCGCGGCCTGGCCGGCGCTCCTGCACACTTGCAAGCGCATGAGCGCGCGCGATCCGCGCTGGAAGGAGCTTTGCGTCGACGCCGCGCTCTTTCCCGATCCGGACGAGAATACGGCGCGCGCGTTTTTCGAGACGCGCTTCCAGCCGCGCGCGGTGCGTAACGACAGCGGCGGCCACGACGGTCTCGTCACCGGTTATTACGAGCCGCTGCTCGAGGGGAGCCGCGCGCCCAGCGAGCGCTTCCGTTACCCGATCTACCAGCGCCCCGACGATCTGCTGGTCGTGGACTTGGGCGAGCTGTACCCCGAGCTCAAGGACCGGCGCCTGCGCGGGCGGGTCGAGGGCCGGCGCGTGGTGCCGTATTTTTCCCGTGCCGAGATCGCGAACGGCGCGGCGAAACGCCTCGCCGGCCGGGAGCTCGTGTGGGTGGACGATGCGGTGGCGCTCTTTTTTCTCCAGATCCAGGGCTCGGGGCGCGTGCAGTTGCCCGACGGCAGCACCCTCTACGTGGGCTACGCCGACCAAAACGGGCATCCGTACCAGGCCATCGGGAAAAAACTCATCGAGCTCGGCGCGCTCAAGCCCGAGGAGGTCAATCTCGAGTCGATCCGCGACTGGCTCAAGGCGCATCCGGTCGAGGCGCGGGATGTGCTGAACAGCAACCCGAGCTACGTGTTTTTCGTGTTGCGCGATCCCACTCTGCCCGGCCCCCTGGGCTCGCTCCAGGCGCCGCTGCTGCCCGAGCGTGCCGTCGCCGTGGATCCGGCCTATATCCCACTCGGTGCGCCCGTGTGGCTCGACACCGCGCTTTCCGACGGCACGTCCTACCGCCGGCTCATGTTCGCCCAGGACACCGGCGGCGCGATCAAGGGTCCGGTGCGGGCCGATGTGTTCTTCGGCTTCGGCGCCGAGGCCGAGCGCCTCGCGGGCGCGATGAAAAGCCGCGGGCGGCTGTACGTGCTCACGCCCGCCGCGCGCCTCGACGGCGCAAGGAATTAGCGCTTGCCCGGAGAATACGCGTCCGTGCAGGCGGCCGCGCGCGCGATGGGGTAAAGCTCGAGCACGCCTTCGGCGATCTTCGAGTCTCGCGCCACCTGTCCGACGTTGAGCGCTTGATCCGGGCGTGGGGCGGCCGCGGGATCCGCCGGCGCACCGGTGAGCCGCAGCGCGTGCAGCAGACTCGCGGCCTTCGCCGGTGGCGCGGGGGGCGCAAGCAAACGCGGCGGCCTGAGCGCCTGCGGGCGCCCCGCATCCAGCGCGGTCCGGTGCTGTGTCGCGCCGACGACGTAGGCCCAGGCGTTGCGCGCGGTCTCCATCGGGCGGGTGTAGTAGCGCGGCGCGTTCTGGAGCACCGGCACGCCCGCGACCGCGGGCTCGGCGATGGCGATGGTGTGCAACTCCGCAAACCGCACATAGCCGGCGACGATCACGCCGGCGGCGTGCGCGTTGGCGAGTTGCTCGATGACCTCCCCCGCCGTGGCGCCCGCGGTGAGCGTCAGGCGCTCCGCGGGCGCGCGCGCCAGCGGCACGTAGACGAAGGCGTTGGTCTGGAAGGTGCGGTTGACGAGCAGCCGGTAATAGAACTCCGAGCCACGGTCGGTGGGGCGCGTCCACACCTGACCGCCGACCGCCAGCGCATCGCCCAGGTCCTCCCAGCCGCCGACCGCGGCGGCGCCGAGCCCCACCCGCATCCGGGATGCGTCCAGGCGCACGTCCCTAAGCTCGGCCGGCACCGTGGCCGCGAGCCGCGCCTCGGGATCGCCCACGAGGCAGGCGTCCACGGGCCGCAGGTACGGCGGCAGGAAGATCATGGCCGCCAGTGCGCCGACGGCGGCGAGCGCGATCAGCGGCCGCTGAAGCGACATGCGGCCTCAACCGCCCTGCGCCGCAAAGGCCGCGCGCAGGGCGAGCAGCTCCTCGCCGATCGGCGCGCGGCGCCAGCCGCGCAGCAAAGCGCCCCCCTCGGGCTCGCGGATGAGATCGAGGAGATCGCGGCGCGTGGCGAGCACCGAGGCGCCGATGCCGAGCTCTTGCGCCACGGCCTGGACCCGCGCCTGCATCCGTGCGAGCAGTTCCGTCCGGCCGGGATCGAGCCGCACCGGCGGCTCGAAGAGCGCCCGCGCCGGTGCGCGCTGGCCCGCGCGCACGGCCTCGAGGATCGCCTCGCCCCATTTGCGCACCGCCGCGCCGTGGACGTCTTTGATCGCGCCGAGCCGCTCCGGGGTCGGCGGCGCGGCGCGCGCAATCGCCATCAGCGCCGCATCGTTCAGCACCCAGTTGCGCGGAAGGTTCTGCGATTGCGCTTCGCGCTCGCGCCAGGCGGTGAGCTGTGCGAGCACGGCCTGGGCCGGGGGCGCCAGCTGATTTCCCGGCTTGATGCGCCGGAAGGCCAGCTCCGGGTCGTTGCGGTAGAGCGCGGGGTCGGTGAGCGCCGCGCACTCCTCGGCCAGCCACTCGGCGCGCCCGAGCTCGGTGAGTCGGCCCGCGAGCGCGGCGTAGACATCGCACAGATCGCGCACATCCTCCTCGGCGTAGCGGATCAATTCCGGGGCGAGCGGCCGGCGCGCCCAGTCGGCCCGCGTATGGAGCTTCGCGAGCTTTTTGCCGGTGACCGCTTCGACGAGCGCGCCATAGCCGATCTGCTCGGCGTGGCCGCAGAGCGCCGCCGCGATCTGGGTGTCGAACACCGGCGCGGGCGGCGTGCCGCGGTCGCCCTCGGTATCCTGCCGCCCGCGATCTCGGTACGCCCCGCTGCGGCAGATGTCGGCGAAGACCTCCAGATCCTGGCGCGCGGAGTGAATGACCTTGAGCAGACGCGGCGCGTAGATCAGGTCGAGCAGGGGCGCAAGATCGCCGAGCGCGAGCGGATCGATCACCGCCACCCACTCCGGGGTGGCGAGCTGAATCAGACACAACCGCGCGTAGTAGGTATCGACGCGCATAAACTCGGTGTCGAGCGCGACCCATGCCTCGCCCTGCAACCGCGCACACAGCCGCGCGAGCGCTGCGGCGTCCTGAACGATTTCCGCCTGCGTCATGGCGCTCATTCATCGCACGGCGCCGCGGCGAATGCAATCCGCAAAGTGTTTCGGTTTTGGTTTATCATTTAAACGATGGTCAGAAGAAATCGGAAGCCGCGCGCGGACCGCGTGCCCGCGTCCAGACGGGACATGCGCCGCGCGGGCATCGTGCTGTCCGCCCTGCTGGTGCTGAGCGCGGTTGCCGCCATCGCGATCTGGCAGCGTGGCGGCGAGCCCGAGGACCAGGCACGGAAATTCGTCGAGACGCTGGTACGCGAGCCGCAGGCGACGGAAAAACTGCGGGCGCTCGCGAACCGCGATGCCGGCGACCCGCAGGGCCTGCTGAGCGGGATGCCGGCGCGCATCGCGGTGCGCTACCTGCGCGCCCGCGAGGCGCAGGGGGCGACGCTCAAGTTTTCGGCGCGCGGCATCCAGCGTCCGGAGGAGCGGCGGCGCATCGTGGTCGTGTACGCGATTACTTCGGTCGCGGGCGTAACGGAAACCGGCGAGGTGCGGCTGCAGGTGCTGCTGACCGCCGATGCCGGTGGCTGGCGCATCGACGGCGTCTCGGCCGGCGATTAGCGGCCGCGCCGCAATTTTTGGATCGACCCGCTCTTATGCTCGCGACGTTTCTGAGAATCTGTCTGCTGCGCGCCAATCCCCAGGACCTGCCCGCCTCCGCCGCGCTGCCGGCGGCGGCCCTGCTGGTCCATCTTGCGGTGGATGTGTTGACCGCGCTCGATATGTTGCCGTTGGAGCGCGCCCTGCAGGCCGGCTTTGCGGATACGGTGCTGCTCGCGGCGTTTGCGCACGCGGGACTCACGCTGCGCCGGCTGGAGAACCGCCTGCGACAGACCCTTGCCGCGCTCGCCGGTTGCGGTGCGGCGCTCGGGCTGGCGGCCTACGCCGCGCTCGGGCTCCTCGGCGAGGCGATCCCGGCGGGGTTTATCTGGGCGGTATACCTTCTGTGGTATCTTGCGGTCTTCAGCCATATTCTGCGGCACGCGCTGTCGCTGTCGCTCCCGGCCGCGGCCGCCGTGGCGTTTCTGTACGTGACGCTGTCGGCGACGGTGAGCGGCGTATTTCTGGTTCCTTCCGGAGCTGAGGCCTGATGCGTTTGCATATTCTGGGGATCGGCGGGACCTTCATGGGCGGGGTGGCGCTGCTGGCGCGCGACCTCGGTCACAGCGTCACGGGCTCGGACGCCCGGATCTACCCGCCCATGAGCACGCAGCTCGAGGCTCAGGGCATCCGGCTCCTGGAGGGCTACGAGCCCGCGCACCTCGACGCCGTGAAACCGGACCTGGTCGTCATCGGCAATACGTTGTCGCGCGGCAATCCCCTGGTGGAGGCCGTGCTCGAGCGCGGGCTTGCCTACATCTCCGGCGCGCAGTGGGTCGCCGAACAAGCGCTGCGCGGGCGCTGGGTGCTCGCGGTCGCCGGCACCCACGGCAAGACCACGACGGCGGGCGCGCTCGCCTGGATTCTGGAGCACGCCGGCCTGAAGCCCGGGTTCCTCATCGGCGGGGTGCCGGAGAATTTCGGCGTGTCCGCGCGCCTGGGGAGCGAGCCGTTCTTCGTGATCGAGGCCGACGAGTACGACACCGCGTTTTTCGACAAGCGCTCGAAGTTCGTGCACTACCGTCCGCGCACGGCGGTGCTCAACAACCTCGAGTACGACCACGCCGACATCTTTCCCGACCTCGAGGCGATTCGGCGCCAGTTCCATCATTTCCTGCGCACGGTGCCGGGAAACGGACGAGTCATCGTCAACGCCCAGGACAAGCATCTCGCCGAGGTGCTGGAGCTGGGATGCTGGTCGCCGGTCGAATACTTCGGCGCGGCGCCGAAAAACCCCGCCGCGGCGCGCCACGCCGACGAGCACGCCCTGGCCGGCTGGTCGGCGCTCCCGCTCAACGCCGAGGCGAGCCGCTTCAAGGTGCTGCTCGACGGCGCGGAGCAGGCCGAGGTTTCCTGGGGGCTGATCGGCACGTACAACATGCTCAACGCGCTCGCGGCGCTGGTGGCCGCGCGCCACGCCGGCGTGCCGCCGGCGCAGGCGGCCGCGGCGCTCAAGGAGTTCCGCTCCATCAAGCGGCGGCTCGAAGTGCGCGGGGCGGCGCGCGGGATTACGGTGTACGACGATTTCGCGCACCATCCGACGGCCATCGCCGCGACCCTGGAGGCGCTGCGCGCGCGGGTGGGCGATGCGCGCATCCTCACGGTGCTCGAGCTGCGCTCGAACACCATGCGCATGGGGGTGCACCGCGACACGCTCGGGGCGGCGCTCGGGTTGGCGGATCGGGCGCTGCTGCTCAGGCCCGCCGGCCTGAACTGGAATGTCGAGCGCGTCACCCAGGCGCTGGACGGTCGCGGCCAGGTGTATGCGACGGTCGAGGCGATTCTGGATGCGCTCGCGCTCGAGGCGCGCGCGGGCGATCACGTGCTCATCATGAGCAACGGCGGCTTCGAGAACATCCACGCGCGGCTGCTCGACCGCCTGCAAGAAAAGTGAATAGACAGGATTAACAGGATTTCTCAGGATTAACAGGATTTTTTTGAAATCACTAAAATCTTTAATCCTAGAAAAAGCAGGTAACCGCTGCGATTAAACGCCGTTTTTAGGTCAATCCTGTTAATCCTGAGAAATCCTGTTAATCCTGTCCATTGCCTTTTTTGTTCAACGGAGCGCAATCATGAGACGTCTGATTTCGGTGTTGTTGCTTGCGGTGCTGTCGATCCCGTTCGCCCGCGCCGCCGAGCCCTACGAGGTGGGCCGGCATTATCTCGAGTTGCCCTTCCCGCAGCCGGTGGAGACCGGCGCGAAGATCGAGGTGCGCGAGTTTTTCTGGTATGGCTGTTCGCATTGCTACGCCTTCGAGCCCGCGCTCAACCGCTGGCTCGGGAAGCTGCCGGCGAACGCGCAGTTCGTGCGCACGCCCGGGACCGCGCCCAAGTGGCTCACGCAGGCGCAGGCGTTCTACGCCTTCGAGAGCCTGGGGGTGACCGAGAAGCTGCATGGCCCGCTGTTTCGCGCCATCCACGACAACAAACAGAGGCTCGATGACGAAGCGAGCCTCGCGCAGTTTGTGGGTGGACTCGGCGTGGATGCCAACGCCTTCCGCCAGGCGTTCAACTCGTTCGGGGTGCGCATGCGGGTCGAGAAGGCCAGGAAGATGAATGAGGATTTCGACGTCCATTCCGTGCCCGTGATCGTCGTGGACGGCCAATACCTGACAAGCCCGGCCATGGCCGGGAACGGGGAAGCCGCGACGAAGGTGGTGGAATTCCTGATCCGGAAGGCGGCGAAGGGTCGGAAGGGCGCGGGCAAGCGCTGATTTCGACCGCATTTCGCCCGGCGGAATTTCCCCGGATCCGTGCGGCCGGCGTCGCGTTCGAGGGTATCTTGGGAGGAACGAGTTAACTGCTAATATTCTAGAGTCAGAGCCCGTCGGTTTTCGCCACCCGCGGGTTTTCGCTCGGATCGGGAAATGGACGACGCCGCGAAGGAACACAGCCTCAAGTCCTGGTGGAGCAGCTCGATGCTCGCGGGGAGCAATGCCGATTACCTCGAGCAGCTCTACGAGGATTACCTGCGCGACCCAAACTCCGTAACACCCGTGTGGCGGCGCTATTTCGAAACGCTCCCGCGCGTCGATGGTCACGCCCGGGACGTCCCGCACTCGGAGATCCGCAGCGAGTTCCGCCGTCTCGGCCGCCGCCCGCCGCACGCGCCGGGCGCGCCGGCCGTGTCCGCGGAGACCGCACACAAGCAGGTGCGGGTGCTGCAGCTCATCAACGCCTACCGCTTCCGCGGACACCAGATCGCGGTGCTCGACCCGCTCGCGCTGCGCGAGATCCCGCAGATCCCCGAGCTCGATCCCGCCCACCACGGGCTGACGGACGCGGATCTCGACGTCGTGTTCGACACCGGTTCCCTGGCCGGCCCGCGCCGGGCGACGCTCCGGGAAATCCTCGCGCTCCTGCACGCCACCTATTGCCACTCGCTCGGCGCTGAGTACATGCACATCACCGACACCCAGGAGAAGCGCTGGATCCAGAGCTCGCTCGAGAGCGTGCGCGGGGTGCCGCGCTATCCGCCCGAGATCCAGCGCCTGCTGCTCGAGCGCCTGACCGCGGCCGAGGGGCTCGAGCACTACCTGCACACGAAGTACGCCGGCCAGAAGCGCTTCTCGCTCGAGGGCGCGGAGAGCCTGATCCCGATGCTCGATGAGCTGATCCAGCGCGCCGGCGGCCTCGGCGCCAAGGAGGTCGTGATCGGCATGGCCCACCGCGGCCGCCTGAACGTGCTCGTCAACATCCTCGGCAAGACCCCGGCGGAGTTGTTTCTCGAGTTCGAGGGCAAGGGTCCGCGCAACGGCGGTACCGGCGACGTGAAATACCACCTCGGGTTCTCCTCCGACATCCGCACCCCCGGCGGCACGGTGCACGTGGCGCTCGCGTTCAATCCCTCGCATCTGGAGATCGTCGGCCCGGTGGTGCAGGGCTCGGTGCGCGCGCGCCAGGAGCGCTGGCAGGACAAGTACGGCACGCGCGTGCTGCCGGTCGTGATCCACGGCGATGCCGCCCTCGCCGGCCAGGGCGTGGTGATGGAGAGCTTCAACATGTCGCAACTGCGCGGCTACACCACCCGGGGCACGGTGCACATCGTGGTGAACAACCAGATCGGCTTCACCACGAGCCTGTCCCAGGACGCGCGCTCGACGCTCTACTGTACCGACGTGGCCAAGATGGTGGGCACGCCCATCCTGCATGTGAACGGCGACGACCCGGAGGCGGTGCTGTTCGCGACCCAGATCGCGTTCGACTACCGCACGACCTTCCGCAAGGACGTGGTGATCGACCTCATGTGCTATCGCCGCCACGGCCACAGCGAGGCGGACGAGCCGTTCGTCACGCAACCCACGATGTACCGGCGCATCCGCGAGCTGCCCACGTCACGCGCGCTCTACGCGCGCCGCCTCGCGGAGACCGGCGCGCCCGAAACCGCGGAGCGCAGCCGCGAGGCCTACCGTCAGGCGCTCGACTCCGGCGGCTGCGTCGCCCCCAACTTTGTCCCCAAGGAGCAGGCGGGCTACGCCTACGGGACCGATTGGACGCCGTATGCCGCAGGCGCGTGCGACCCCGCGACCGACACGCGCGTCGGGCTCGAGGCGATCCGCGGCCTCACCGAGCGCATGCTCCGGCTGCCCGAGGGCGTCGAGCTGCATGCGCAGGTCACCAAGGTCTACGACAACCGCCGCCGGATGGCGGCCGGCGCGATGCCGATCGATTGGGGATTCGCGGAAAACCTCGCCTACGCGACGCTGCTCAAGGACGGCTACGGCGTGCGGCTCTCGGGTCAGGATTCCGGGCGCGGCACCTTCTTCCACCGTCACGCGATTGTCTACAACCAGAGAGACGGCACGGCCTACGTGCCGCTGCGCAACCTCTTCGAGGGCGAGCCGGAGTTTCTCGTCATCAACTCGCCGCTGTCGGAGGAGGCGGTGCTCGCCTTCGAGTACGGCTACGCCACGGCCGATCCCCGCACGCTCGTGATCTGGGAGGCGCAGTTCGGCGACTTCGCCAACAACGCCCAGGTCGTGATCGACCAGTTCATCGGCGCGGGCGAGCAGAAGTGGGGACGCCTCTGCGGGCTGACGCTGTTTCTGCCGCACGGCTACGAGGGCCAGGGGCCGGAGCACTCCTCGGCGCGCCTGGAGCGCTATCTCCAGCTCTGCGCCCAGCGCAACATGATCGTCTGCGCGCCCACGGCGCCGGCGCAGTTCTTCCATCTGCTGCGCCGGCAGATGCTCTGGAAGTGCCGCAAGCCGCTCGTCGTCATGACGCCCAAGAGCCTGCTGCGTCATCGCCTGTCCGTGAGCGCTCTCGAGGAGCTCACGCAGGGGGGGTTCCAGACGATCCTTCCCGAGGTCGAGGCGCTCGCGCCGCAGGAAGTGCGGGCGGTGATTCTCTGCGCCGGCAAGGTCTATTACGATCTCGCGCAGCGCCGCGGCGAGCTCCAGCGCCGCGATGCGGCGATCGTCCGCATCGAGCAGCTCTATCCGTTTCCGGAAGAGTCGCTGACCCGGGAGCTCGGGCGCTATCCGAATGCGCGCCGCTTCGTGTGGTGCCAGGAAGAGCCGAGGAACCAGGGGGCCTGGCATTCGAGCCAGCACCGCCTGCGCGCGGCGCTCCCCCCGGGCGTCGAGCTCGAATACGCCGGCCGGCCCCTGTCGGCCGCGCCCGCGGTGGGCGATCATACGCTGCACCTGCGCCAGCTCCACGAGCTCCTCGATCAGGCGTTCGGGGGCGCGCGCGCCGCGTGAGGGAAAACACGGGCCACTAACGACAAGAAGAACGCGACATGACGACCGATATCACTGTTCCCGTCTTCCCCGAGTCCGTCGCCGACGGCACGGTGCTTTCCTGGCGCAAGCAGCCGGGCGAGCCGGTCCGCCGAGGCGAGCTGCTCGCGGAGATCGAAACCGACAAGGTGGTCTTCGAGGTGCCGGCCGCCGCCGACGGCGCGCTCGCGGAGATCCTCGCGCCGGTCGGCGCGACCGTGGTCTCGGGCCAGGTGATCGGCCGTCTCGGCGATGCCCCGGGACGTGCGCGCGCCGCGGACGCCGGGACGCCGGCCGCAGCGCCCGCGCCGAAGGCCGCGGCGGCCATGCCGGCGGCGCGCAAGCTGATCGAGGAGCGCGGTCTCGAGGCCGCGAAGATTCAAGGCAGCGGCAGGGACGGCCGCGTGCTCAAGGAAGACGTGCTCAAGCACATCGAGACCACAACGCCCGCGCCGGCGGCGCAGGCCGTGTCCGCGCGCGCGCCGGCAGCGCCCGCGGTCGGCCCCGAGGGGCGGCCGCAGAAGCGCGTGCCCATGACGCGGTTGCGCGCGCGCATCGCCGAGCGCCTGGTCGAGGCGCAGCGCACCGCGGCGATCCTCACCACCTTCAACGAGGTCAACATGCAGCCGGTGATGGAGCTGCGCGCGCGCCATCGCGAGCGCTTCGAGCAGGAATACGGCGTGCGCCTGGGCTTCATGTCGTTCTTCGTCAAGGCCGCGGTCGAGGCGCTCAGGCGCTTTCCCGAGGTCAACGCCTCGGTCGATGGCCACGACATCGTCTACCACGGCTTCTACGACATCGGCATCGCGGTGAGCTCGCCGCGCGGGCTCGTGGTGCCGGTGCTGCGCGACGCCGATCAGCTGTCGATGGCGCAGATCGAGGTCAGGATCAAGGACCTCGGCGAGCGCGCGCAGGAGGCGAAACTCGCGCTCGAGGAGATCAGCGGCGGCACCTTCTCCATCACCAACGGCGGCGTGTTCGGTTCGCTGCTCTCCACGCCCATTCTCAATCCGCCCCAGGCCGCCATCCTCGGCATGCACAAGATCCAGGAGCGGCCGGTGGCCGAGAACGGCCAGGTCGCGATCCGGCCCATGATGTACCTCGCGCTCTCCTACGACCATCGCCTGATCGACGGACGCGAGGCGGTGCAGTTCCTGGTCGCGATCAAGGAGTCGCTGGAAGACCCGGCGCGGCTGCTTTTGGAAGTCTAGCCATCAGCCTATAGCCCTTAGCCGTTAGCTAGAGGCTAGAGGCTATAGGCTATTGGCTATAGGCCTACGATAAATGACCGAACGCTTTGATGTCGTCGTGATCGGCGCCGGACCCGCGGGCTATGTGGCCGCGATCCGCGCGGCGCAGCTCGGGCTGAAGGTTGCGTGCGTGGACCAGTGGCTCGATATCAAAAACGAACCCGCGCTCGGCGGCACCTGCCTGAACGTCGGCTGCATCCCGTCGAAGGCGCTGCTCGAATCTTCCGAGCTCTACGCCCACCTGCGCGATCGCATCGCCATCCATGGCGTTCGGGTCGAGGGCGCACGCCTCGATGTGCCGGCCATGATGGTGCACAAGGACCAGGTGGTGCGGGAGCTCACGCGCGGCATCGCGGCGCTCTTTAAGGCGAACGGCGTGACCTGGATGCCGGGCCGCGGGAAGCTGCTGCGCGAACGCAGCGTCGAGGTCACGGGCCACGACGGCAAGACCGAGGTCCTCCAGGCCGGGCACGTGATTCTCGCGAGCGGCTCCACACCCGTGGAGCTCAAGGCCGCGCCGCTCACCGCCGGCCTCATTGTGGATTCGGCCGGGGCGCTCGCCTTCGACGAAGTACCGAAGCGCCTCGGCGTGATCGGCGCGGGCGTGATCGGCCTCGAGCTCGGGAGCGTGTGGCGGCGCCTGGGCGCCGAGGTGATTTTGCTCGAGGCGCAGGAGCAGTTTCTCACCATGGCCGATGAGCAGGTCGCGAAGGAGGCGCTGAGACAGTTCAGCGCTCAGGGGCTCGACATCCGCCTCGGGGCGCGGGTGCTCGCGGCCGAGGCGCGCGACGGATCCGTCCGCGTCCGCTATCAGGACGGCAACGGCGAGCATACCGAGCAAGTCGACCGGCTCATCGTCGCGGTCGGCCGTCGTCCCAACACCCAGGGCCTCGCCGCCGAGGAGGCCGGGCTGCTGCTCGATGAGTGGGGCTTTATCCACGTCGACGAGCAGTGTCGCACCAATCTCCCCGGCGTCTACGCCGTGGGCGATGCGGTGCGCGGGCCGATGCTCGCGCACAAGGGCATGGAAGAAGGCGTGATGGCGGCGGAGCTCATCGCCGGAGGTACGGCGCACGTGAACTACGAGACCGTGCCCGCGGTGATCTACACCCTGCCGGAGATCGCCTGGGCCGGAAAAACCGAGCAGGATCTCAGGCGCGCCGGTACGCCCTACCGCGCCGGCGTGTTCCCGTTCGCCGCCAGCGGCCGCGCCCGCGCCTTGGGCGATGCCAGCGGCTTCGTCAAACTGCTCGCCGACACCGCGACCGACCGCATCGTCGGCGCGCACCTGATCGGGCCGCGCGTCTCCGAGCTGATCGCGCAGGCCGTGCTCGCCATGGAGTTCGGCGCCTCCGCCGAGGACATCGCGCTCACCATGTTTCCCCACCCGACCCTGTCCGAGGCGCTGCACGAGGCGGCGCTCGCGGTGCACGGGCGCGCGATTCATGTCGCGCAAAGGAAGTTGGGAGTCTAAAGCCGCGAGTCGTCGGTCGTCGGTCGTGAGTCTGGAGGACCGGGGACTGTGACCCACGATTCACGGATCACCACTGGCAGTTTCCCTTTGGCCGTTGCGCCGTCATTGGCTACGTGGCGCTTCCGGCGCGAGTCAAAGCAAGGGGGCATGGTGTTCGCACTTGATGTAGATCAAGCGTCTTTGTGATGGAAAAGTTCTAGCAGCGCCCACTTTTCTTATACATATAATTCGTGTCGCATCGGGGACAGAGCGCGAGGCGGCCGAAAAACCAAGGCAGAATGCAGAATCGCGGAAGGAGAAGGTGGCGCGCCCTAGAGGATTCGAACCTCTGACCTTCGGCTCCGGAGGCCGACGCTCTATCCAGCTGAGCTAAGGGCGCGAGTGCAGGAAGCATACCTTTCGTCGGCGGCAGCGTCCATGCGTCTTGGCTGTTTTCTGAATTTTGGTTTAGGTTATACTTAGTCGCGCCTAGCTTTCAGGCCCCTCTTCCTCATCCGCGACTGCGGGTAGCCCCAGCCGGGGGCCCGGGGTGGGCGGATGGTTTGCGGGGAGGGGAGGCGGGTTTAACTAAACCAATCACTGCTATGAAGGATATATCATGAGCGATCGTGCGTTTCTGAAATTCTTCTCCGGCCTGATCGCCACGCTCGTGGCGCTGACGGTCGTGATGTTCATCGTCGCCAACGTCGTGGATGGCAAGGCCAAGAAGCCGGAGGCGTCCCTGGATGCCAAGGCCGTGGCCGAGCGCATCAAGCCGGTCGGCGAGATCGGCGTTGCCTCCTCCAGCCCGGTCCTGGACCTCATCATCCCGGTCGCGGCCGCCAAGAAAAAGGTCGTTGCGGATGACGGTAACGTGGGCAAAAAAGTGTACAACGGCACCTGCTCGACCTGCCATACCGCCGGCATCGCCGGTGCGCCGAAGTTGGGCGACTGGGCGGCGTGGAAGGATCGCATCGCCCAGGGCAACGATTTGCTCTACACCCATGCGCTCAAGGGCTTCGCCGGCAAGGTTGGCTTCATGCCGGCCAAGGGCGGCAACTCCGCGCTGGCCGACGACGACGTGAAGGCCGCCGTGGACTTCCTGGTGCACGAGGCGCAGGAGAAGGCGACGAAGTAATTTCGCTTCTTTCCCGCAGTACGAAAAAGCGGCCGCGAGGCCGCTTTTTCTTTTTGGGATACTCTTTTGACTTTTACCGCAGAGCGCGCGGAGGACGTAACGTTAAACGTTA
>MFSU01000044.1 GCA_001785115.1 Candidatus Muproteobacteria bacterium RBG_16_65_34 | reverse complement strand
AGGAAATGCTCGCGATAACGCTCCACCACCCTGGCCCGAAGCGCGGCCGCGGCGCCGGGCAGCAGCACCGCCACGGCCTCCGCAAGCCCCAGGCCGATGATCTGGCGGATGGCCGCCTCGCCCGGGCTCGGGGCGCCCGTATCGCAGAGCGCGCCTTCGAAGCAGTTGACGATCTTGGCGACGGAATCCATGAGCGTACCGTCCCAGTCGAAAACGATCAGCTCATACGGGCGCGGCATGGTCCAGGCGTTCGAGGAAATCGGAAAGCTCGGGTGGGAGCGGGGCTTCGACGTCCATCTTACGACCGGTCGCTGGATGCGCGAAGCTCAGCCGTTGTGCGTGCAGGAAAAGCCGCTTGAGGCCCCGCGTACGCATGAGTCGGTTGAATTCCCAATCGCCGTACTTGTCGTCGCCCGCGATCGGATGACCGATGTGCGCCGCGTGCGCGCGCGCCTGGTGCGTGCGGCCGGTGAGCAGATCGATCTCCACCAGCGTGGCCGGTCCGCAGACCCGCCCGGGGATGAACCGTGTGGCGGACTCCTTCCCGGCATGCGAGGCCCGCACGCGCCGCTCGCCCGAGGCCAGGCGGCTCTTCTCGAGGGCGACGCTCACCTCGCGCGCCTCACCGCGCCAGATGCCTTTGACGAGGGCAAGGTAGCGCTTCTCGACTCCGCCCGCGCGCAACTGCCGGTGCAGTCCGAGCAACGCCGGCCGGTTTTTCGCCACCAGCAGACACCCCGAGGTATCCCGATCCAGGCGGTGGACGAGTTCGAGCATCGGCGCCTGCGGTCGCAACGCCCGCAGGGCCTCGATCAGCCCCACGGCCACACCGCTACCGGCGTGGACCGCGAGCCCGGCCGGCTTGTCCACCGCAAGCAGATGATCGTCCTCATAAAAGATGCGCTGCGCCAGCCACTCGAAACCGTTCGCCTCCGCGCGCGGCGGCCGCGGGGCAACCCGCACCGGCGGCAGCCGCACGATGTCCCCCGCCTCCAGCCGGTAATCCGGCTGGGCGCGGCCACGATTCACGCGCACCTCGCCGCGGCGCAGGATCCGGTAGATGCGGCTTCGGGGTACCCCCTTGAGGATGGCGATCAGAAAGTTGTCGAGGCGCTGCCCCGCTCGCTGCTCGTCGATTTCAACATGCCGGACCGCGGGTGGGGTCTCAGAGAGGTTCTGCGTCATGGGGCCGCGATCATACTACGACGCTTGTACCGGGGAATATTCTGGCCGCATCCCGACCGCGCCCGGCATACGGAAGCCACCGGAGACCCAAGCCGGCGACGATTGCGCAGCACGTACGATCGTTGCTATAGTGCAACAGCACGCATGGGTGGGGCTGATTTTTGGGTCGTTCACAGGCGCGCATATTAGTCTAGTTATTGTTATTTATAAGGGTTCTCGTGTCGGGGTTAAGCCCGACACCGGCCGCCGAGCAAGCGCCGAGCCACCCGGGCGATTCGGGCACACCGGCAGGCCAAAAAGGGTTTCGCGTCTCTCCCCTCATCCTGTAGGGACGCATGGACATAAGACGCTCCGGTTCCGCGAAAGCGAGCGCCGTCCGGGTAAGGGTCTGAACAAGCAGGCTGCCGCGGGCAGCATACCGAGATGCCCCAGGTGCATACTGCCCGGGGATTGATGTAGCCGGTCGCGCAATTGTCGGCACACACTCGGGAGAAAGCCGGTTCCCCCTGCAAGGACGAGCGACGAACAGCCAGTCGGAGGGCGAAGCCCCGCATGCGGGGCTTCGCTACTCGCGTGCCTCCCCGAGCGTCGGGGATAGTCAATGAAACGTATTCTGTTCAACGCAACTCACCCCGAGGAGTTGCGCCTGGCGATCGTCGATGGCCAGAAACTCCTCGACCTCGATATCGAGTCCTCCACCTACCAACAGAAGAAAGGCAACATCTACAAGGGGAAGGTCACCCGCGTCGAGCCCTCGCTCGAGGCGGCCTTCGTCGACTACGGTTCCGAGCGCCAGGGGTTCCTGCCGCTGAAGGAAATCTCGCGCATCTGTTTCCAGGGCTACGACGAACGCACCCCCATGAGCCAGGTGCGCATCAAGGACGTCATCCGGGAGGGCCAGGAGTTCGTCGTCCAGGTGGACAAGGAGGAGCGCGGCACCAAGGGCGCGGCGCTTACCACCTTCGTCAGCCTCGCCGGCCGCTACCTCGTGCTCATGCCGAACAACCCCCGTGGCGGAGGCATCTCCCGACGCATCGAGGGCGAGGAACGCTCGGAATTGCGCGAGGCCCTGGCCCAGCTGAAGCTGCCCGAGGACTACTCGGTCATCGCCCGCACCGCGGGCATCGGCCGCTCGACGGAAGAGCTCCAGTGGGACTGCGATTACCTGATCGCGCTGTGGGATGCGGTCAGCAAGGCCGCGGCCGAGCGCGCGGCGTCGTTCCTGATCTACCAGGAATCGAACCTCGTCGTGCGCGCGATCCGCGATTACCTGCGCGCGGACATCGGCGAGATCCTCGTGGACAACCCCGAGGTCCACGAGCGCATGAAGAAGTTCGTGCAACAGGTCACGCCGCAGTCGCTCGAGAAGCTCAAGCTCTACCAGGACGAGGTCCCGTTGTTCTCGCGCTTCCAGATCGAGCACCAGATCGAGTCGGCGTTCTCGCGCGAGGTGCGCCTGCCCTCGGGCGGCGCGGTCGTGTTCGACAAGACCGAGGCCCTGGTCACGATCGATGTGAACTCCGCGCGCGCCACCAAGGGCGCGGACATCGAGGAAACCGCGCTCAATACCAACGTCGAGGCGGCCGAGGAGGTCGCGCGCCAGTTGCGGCTGCGCGACCTCGGGGGCCTTATCGTCATCGACTTCATCGATATGACCCCCGAGCGCAACCGGCGCGAGGTGGAGAACCGCCTGACGGAGGCGCTCAAGGTCGACCGCGCGCGCGTGCAGGTCGGGCGCATCTCGCGCTTCGGGCTGCTGGAGATGTCGCGCCAGCGGCTACGGCCCTCGCTCGGCGAGTCCTCGAGTCTCGTCTGCCCGCGCTGCGACGGCACCGGGCATGTCCGCAGCGTCCAGTCCTCGGCGCTCTCGGTGCTGCGCATGGTCCAGGAACAGGCGATGAAGGAGAACACCGCCGCGGTGCACGTGCACCTGCCGGTGGAGACCGCCACCTTCCTGCTAAACGAGAAACGCCTGGAGCTGAGCGCCATCGAGTCGCGCATCGGCACGCCGATCATGATCATCCCGACCGATGAACTCGAGACGCCGCACTACCACATCCGCCGGCTGCGCATCGATGAGTACGAATCCGAGGCCGACGTGCCGAGCTACGACATCGAGCTGATCGAAGAGGAAGAAGAGCAGCAGGCCAAGCCGGCGCCGGCCGCCGCGCCGGTCGCGGAAAAGCCGGTGATCGGGCCGCTCACGCACGTCACTGCGCCCCCGCCTCCGCCTCCGCCGCGCGCGCGCACGGAGCATGAAGGCTGGCTCAAGAGATTCCTGCGCGCGCTCTTCGGTGAGCGCAAAAAAGCAGCGGTACCGGGAGTAAAACCGGAGCAGCGTTTCCCGCGCCACCCCCATCCCCGCCGTCACGAGCGTCACGAGCGCGGGTCCGGGCGCGGTCAGCCGCCGCGGCACGAACGCCACGAACGCGGGCCGCAGCCCCAACCCAGGCAACAACAGGAGGCAGGCAGGTCTCCGCGCCCGCAGGCGCAACAGACCGCGGCCGGTCCGGAAGGCGGCGCCCAAGCGCGCGAGCAGCATCACGAGGGCGGCGGCCGGCGCCGAGGCCGGCGTCGCCGTGGGCGCGGCGGCCAGGAAGGCGGCCGCTCGGGCGGGTTCGGCGCACGGCATGAAAGGCACGAGAATGGCGGCGCCGAGGCCGGCGGAGACCGCGCCAGACCCGCTGGGCAAGTATCGAACAACGCACCTGAGACCGGATCGCACCCGCAGGCGGAACACGACATGGAACAGGCCTCCGGTGCGCGTGCGGACCGGCCCGTGCCGCAACGGCCGGCCATGGAACCTGCTGCACCCGCAGCGTCCCATGAGCCGCGCGAGAGCTGGCGTCCCGAGCCCGTCGCGCCCCGACCGGAGCCCGCCCATACCGACACCGATCGCACCGAGCTTGTCCAGGTGGAGACCCGCTCCGAGCCGACGAAGCAGGATTAGGTTTTCACCACAGAGAGCACAGAGGGCACTCTGTGTTCTCTGTGCCCTCGGTGGTCAAATTTCCTTAGACCGGCGAATGTCCGCGAGCAGACCCAGCGCGGCCTCCTCGATCATATCGAGCACACGATCGAAGCCGCTCGTGCCGCCGAAATACGGATCCGGCACCTCGCGCTCGGGACGATGCGGCGCATACTCCATGAACAGCCGGACCTTGTGCTCGAACCCTTCCGGACAGATCGCCAGCAGGTTTTCGTAATTCTCCCGGTCCATCGCGAGCACGTAATCGAAATGCTCGACGTCCCGCGACATTGCCTGACGCCCGCGTAAACCGCTGAGATCAACGCCGCGCTGGCGCGCCGCCGCCTGCGCCCGCAGATCCGGCGGCGTGCCGATGTGGTAGGCGTGCGTGCCCGCGGAGTCGACCTCGATGTACCCGGCAAGCCCCTGCTCGGCCACCAGTTTGCGGAACACGCCCTCGGCCGTCGGCGAGCGGCAGATGTTGCCGAGACAGACAAACAAAACTCGAACCATAAAATCAATTCACAGGATTAACAGGATCTTTCAGGATTTACAGGATTAATTCGTAAAAATGATTTTGGTCTAAGGCGGATTCTCGACCGGACACTGCTGAATTTACTTAAAAAGTTTTCTGACGCGCTCCAGGTCTTCGGGCGAGTCAACGCCCGCGGGCGGCGCCGTGTCCGTCACCCATACGGCGATGCGTCCGCCATGCCACAACACCCGCAACTGCTCCAGCTGCTCCGCCTGCTCGTGCGG
>MFSU01000043.1 GCA_001785115.1 Candidatus Muproteobacteria bacterium RBG_16_65_34 | reverse complement strand
TAGAAAAACCGCGGCTAATGTATAAGACGCGCGCTAAAACCTCAAGGCGAAACGCCGCTCCCAGCGAACGATCCGCCGGCATACCAGTAGCGCCGGTGCTCGCGGCGATACGCCGAGTCCTCGATGCCCGTCGCCCGCAGGCGCAACTCGAGCGCGCCGCTCGCGGGCGAGTCGTGGAGCCGCGCGCCGGCGGCCTCGTAGCGCGCCACGACCGCCGGGTGCGGGTGGCGGTGGCGGTTGCGGTATCCGACCGGAAACAGCACATGCCGCGGGCGCACGGCCTCGATGAACGCCGCCGTCGAGGAGCTGCGGCTGCCGTGATGCGGGGCGATCAGAACATCCGCGCCGAGCCCCGCGCCGTAACGCTCGATCAGGCGGCGCTCGGCGCGCGCCTCGATGTCCGCCGGCAGCAGCAACGTGCCGTGCGGACTCTGCACCCGCAGCACGCAGGAGTCGTCGTTGCGGCGGCTGAAGCGGGCCTGCGTCGGGTTGAGCATCGCGAAATCCACGCCGTCCCAGCGCCAGGCCTGACCCGCCTCGCAGGGTTGCGCCGTGGCCGCAAGCCCGGCGACGCTGCTCAGCACGCGCGCCACCGGCAGCGCCGCCCGCAGCGACTCGACGCCGCCCTGGTGGTCGTTGTCCGCGTGGCTCACGACAAGCGTATCCACGCGCGCGATGCCGACCGCGCGCAGGTACGGCACCACCACCGCCGCGCCGGTGTCGAACGCGGGACCGAAACGCGGTCCGGCATCGAACACCAGAACGTGATTCTGCGTGCGCACCACCGCCGAGAGACCCTGGCCGACATCGAGCAGCGTGAGCCACACCTCGCCCGCCGCCGGTCCGGGCGGGCGCACGAGCAGCATCGGCAGCAGCCACACTGCGCCGACCCAGCGCGCCGGCCAGCCGAGCGGCGCCAGCAACCATAAGATGCCGGCGACGGCGCAGACCAGGGTCCAGAGCGGCGGCTGCGGCTGGGTCCATTGGCTGTATTCCAGGCGCGCGAGCCATTCGAGCGCCGGCCACAGGAGTTGCATGAGCCACCCCGCGGCCTGAAACAGCGCGCCCGCGACCGCCTCCGGCAACACCCCCAGCGCGACGATGCCGCCGAGCGTCAGCGGCACGGCGGCGAAATCGAATACCGGCACCGCGAGCAGATTGGCGAGCGGCGCGCTCAACGACACCTGCTGAAACAGCGCGAGCATGAGCGGCAGCAGCCCGAGCGTAATCGCAAGCTGCAAAGTCCCAAACCGGCGCAGCCACGAGCCCGCGGAGTCCTCGTGCGCGACGAAGAGAATCACCGCGACCGCGGCAAACGACAGCCAGAATCCCGCCGCCATCGCCGAAAGCGGATCGTAGAGCAGCACGAGCAGCAACGCCGCGGCGAGCACCTGCGTGGGCAGGAAGCGCCGCCGCAGGACAATCCCGCTCATCGCCACCGCGAGCATGATGAGCGCGCGCTGCGCCGGGACGACGAACCCGGCGAGCGCCGCATACGCCGTCCCCGCCGCGAGCGCGCACACCGCGCCGAACACCGGCGCCGGGACCCGGAGCACGGTCGTCCCCGGCAGCGCCCACAGAAACCGCGCGAGCAAAAACACCACGCCGGCGATGAGACTGATGTGCAGGCCCGAGATCGCCACCAGGTGCACCGTGCCGCTCGCGCGCAGCACGCGCCATTGCGGCTCGCCGATTCCGCGCGCATCGCCGTTCGCGAGCGCCACGATCACGCCGGCGAACGGGTGCTCCGGCATGAGTGCGCGCATGCGCCGGCCCAGCTCATCGCGCAGACGATCGACGCCGTAGCGCCACGCCGCCGATTCCAGCCGCTGCGGCGCGATGTCCGCGCGCACATAGCCCTTTGCGCGCAGGCGCTGGCGGAACAGGTGGCCTTCGTAATCGAAACCGCCCGGGTTCTGGTAGCCGTGCGGGCGCTTGAGCCGCACGAGCAGCCGCCAGGCCTCGCCCGCGCGCGGCTGGAATAATTCGTACGCGCTGTGCAGCAAGACCCTGCTCGGGATGCGCACCGCCACGCCGTCGGCCTCGGCGCGCAGGACGTCGAGCTCGAACCGAAAGCCGTGTTCCGCGGCGCCGGGGATATCGGCGATATGACCCTCGACGAGGAGATTGCGACCCTCGAGCTCCCGCGGGAGCTCTTCTTCCAGAATCCATCCGGCGCGCAGGCTCGCCCACAGCACGCCGGCGACGAAGAACACGGCGATGAGCCAGAAGGGTCTCCGCCAGGCGAGCGCCGCGAGGGGAACGAGCAACAGAGCCCACCAGAGCGACGGCAGCTCCGGCAACTGCTGCACCAGCAGGATGCCGGCCAGGAAGGCGAGCGCGGCGAGGCGAATGACAACCTCCCTGTCGAAAAGATTAAGTGGACAGGATTAACAGGATTTACAGGATTAAATCAGGAACTGCGGAATAGGTTTCCGGTGTTGTTTTCGCACTAATCCTGTTAATCCTGTCTATTCAGTTTTTTTTAAAATCCCGTCTTCGAGCCGGAGCACCCGGTCCATCCTGGCGGCGAGCGTGGTGTCGTGGGTGGCGATCACGAAGCTTGTGCCGAGCTCGCGATTGAGCTCGAGCATGAGCGCGTAGACGCTCCGGGCGTTTTCACGATCGAGGTTGCCGGTCGGCTCGTCGGCGAGCACGGCGAGCGGTCGTGTCACCATGGCGCGCGCCACCGCCACGCGCTGGCGCTCGCCGCCCGAGAGCTCGCCCGGCTTGTGGCGCAGCCGTTCGGCAAGCCCCACACGCGTCAGCATCTGCCGCGCCTGCTCCAGCGCCTCCGCCGTCGGCGCGCGCCGCACCAGCAGCGGCATCGCGGTATTTTCCAGCGCCGTGAACTCGGGCAGCAGATGATGGAACTGGTAGACAAAGCCGAGCGCGCGGTTGCGCAGCCGCCCGCGCTCGGCCTCGTTCAAAGCGGCCCAATCCTGTCCGTCCACGTGCACGCTGCCCGCGCTCGGACGGTCGAGGCCGCCCAGGAGATGCAGCAGCGTGCTCTTGCCGGAGCCCGAGGCGCCGATGATCGCCACCTGCTCGCCACGCGCGACGCGCAGATCGAGCCCCGCCAACACGCGCACGTTGAACATACCCTCGTCGAAGGTTTTCGCCAGGCCCGTGGCCTGCACGACGTCGCGGTCCGGCGTCATTCGTAACGCAAGGCCTCCGCCGGCTGCACCTTGGCGGCGCGCCACGCGGGATAGAGGGTGGACAGCAGGCCCAGCAGCAGCGAGCAACCCGACACCAGGGCGACATCGTCCCAGTGCAGGTCCGAGGGCAATTCGCTGATGAAGTACACATCGCCCGCGACGAACGAGATGCGCAACAATTGCTCCAGCCCCTGCACGATGGTCTCGACATTGAGCGCGAGCAGCACCCCGAGCGCCGTGCCGACCGCGGTGCCGAGGATACCGACCACCGCGCCCTGCACCAGGAAAATGCCCTGGATGCTCGCGGGGCTGGCGCCGAGCGTGCGCAGGATGGCGATGTCGGCCTCCTTCTCGGTGACGACCACCACGAGCGTCGAAACGACATTGAACATGGCGACCGTGACGATGAGCAGCAGAATCACGAACATCACGGTCTTCTCGATCTTGAGCGCGCGGAAGAAGTTGCCGTGCTCGCGCGTCCAGTCGCGCGCGGTGTACTCCTGGCCGAGCCGGTCGGCGAGCTCTTGTGCGACCCGCGGCGCGGCCTCGAGATCGGCGAGCTTGAGCCGCAGCCCGGTGACGGCATCCGCCATCTGGTAGAGCCGGGCGGCGTCGTCGATATGCGTGAGCACCAGTCCGCTGTCGTACTCGTACATATCGGCCTTGAATACGCCGACCACGGTGAAGCGCTTGAGCCGCGGCAGCACGCCAATGGGCGTGACCTGGCCCTGCGGGATCACAAGCGAGACCTGCGAGCCGACGCTCAGGTCGAGTTTCCAGGCGAGCGCCGAGCCCACGACGATGCCGAACGCTCCGGGCTTGAGCGCCTCAAGCTCCCCCGCCACCATCTTGTCGGCCAGTTCCGAGACCTGGCGTTCCTCCTCCGGCAGCACGCCGCGCACCATCACGCCGCTCACGCCCTTGCCGCGCGCGACCATCCCCTGCCCGAGGACATAAGGCGCCCGCCCGACGACGCGCGGGTCCTCCTTGAGCTTCGATGCCACCGCCTGCCAGTGTCGCAGCCGCCCGTCGACCTCGGTGATGGTGACGTGCGAGATCACGCCGAGGATACGCAAGCGCAACTCCTTGCCGAAGCCGTTCATGACGGAGAGCACCGTGATGAGCGCCGCGATCCCGAGCGTGATGCCGAGGATGGAAATGAGCGAGATGAAGGAGATGAAATGATCGCGCTTGCGCGCGCGGGTGTAACGCAGGCCGATGAAGAGTTCGAACGGACGAATCATGGCCCGGCATTAAACACGGCCACGCCCGCCGGCACAAGCGCGGTACGGTTTCCGGACGACCGGCCTGTCTGCCGCCAGGCAGGGCGCAGCGCTATTTCTTGTGTCCGTCGCCCCGCGTTGGCGCCGAGACGCCGCTCAGGCGCCGCAGCGACTCGCGCAGGGACTCATCGGAAATACCGTCGGCGACATTGCGGATGAACCGCACGGCCTCGGCCGGAATGCGGCTTGGACGCCGCGACGGCGCGCGCGCGGCGGACGGCGCCACATCGGGCGCAGTCGGCTCGATGCGAACTTCCAGCGTCAGCAGTTGCTTGAAATACGCATCCCGCCGCAGCCGCTCGATCAGCTCCCGCTGGCGCTGGCGCACGCGGCTCGCCCAGGCCGAGGTGGGCGCGCGTAAACTCAACCGTCCTTCCTGGTAGCGTATCGGGGAGATCTGGCTGGACAGCGGTTCATCGATGAGCCGGCGCCAATGCACCTGCAGAGCGGCCGCGTCCTCGAGGCGCACGCCCCAGTTTCGGAGCAATTCGCCTGAAAACAAGCCGATTTTCTTGAGTTTACTACCGCTCATATCAAACCCGGCTGCAACAGCCGACAAAAACAGGCTATAAACAGATATAGAGTTATGAACATTATCGTAATATCCGAAGGTATCCGAAAGGGCCAGCCGGCTTCCCTAAGCCACTGGCACCTCACCGCCCTGCTCACCGCCCTGCTCCT
>MFSU01000042.1 GCA_001785115.1 Candidatus Muproteobacteria bacterium RBG_16_65_34 | reverse complement strand
TTCTAGCACGGTAGGTAGACCATATATGGGGTGAGCATTGCGAACCCCAACATTACCTCGTGCCTCACAATCGTTGGGGTTCATTTCATTCACCCCAACGAGCTCACCGGGGAGATCGTCAGCGGCCACTCGCTCAAGCACCTGCTCGCGGCGGCTGCGCTCCTGGTCGTGTACCGGATGCTCCGGCGCCGCGCGCCGCGATCGCCCGACGGGGACGCGCGCGAATAACCCGTGCGCTTGTTCCGGCAAGCGCAGTGCCCTACACTTAGCCAAGTTAGCTAAGGTGAAACCGTGAGCAAGATCAACATCCACCACGCCAAGACAAACCTCTCGCGCCTGATCGAGAGGGCCGCGAAAGGTGACGAGGTCGTCATATCCAGAGCCGGGAAACCGGTGGCCAGGCTCGTCCCGGTCAAAGCGGCGCGCCGCCGCAAGGGGCTGCTCAAAAACAAGATCAAGATTCGGCCGAGCTTCTACAAGCCGTTGCCGGAAGAAGTGATCGCGGCCTTTGAGGGAAGGACGGCGGAATGAGGGTGTTGCTCGATACCCATATTCTGCTGTGGTGGCTTAGCGACGATCGGCGATTATCGAAGGGCGCTGAACGGGCCATCCGAGACGCGGATAACACGATCTTCGTGAGCGCGGCTTCCATTTGGGAAATTGCCATCAAGGCTTCACTCGGGCAGATCGAGGCAGACCCCTTTGCGATCCAGGCGGCCATCGAACCGAGCGGTTTTACAGAGTTGCCGATTACCGGGAAACACGCCGCACAAGTCGCAAAGCTTCCATCGCATCATCGCGATCCGTTCGACCGCATGCTCGTGGCTCAGAGTCTTGCCGAACCCATGCGCCTGCTGACCCGCGATGCAACGCTTGCCCGGTACGGCGACATCGTGTTGATAGTCTGATCGTGAACGCCGTCGTCGTATCCCCGGCGGGCCGGACGCGATGAAGCTTCATCGGCACCCCGCGCCGACGTCGCCGTGCGGTACCCGCTGCGCGATAATGAATGCGCTCGGAAATGCGTGCGGAAGATTTCAATGAGCGAAGAAGTGCGCATCGGCATCGTCACCGTCTCGGACCGCGCGAGCCGCGGAGCGTATGAAGACAAAGGTGGGCCGGCGATTGTCGAATGGCTGACGCAGGCGCTGGCAACCCCGTGGCGGGCGGTCACGCGCCTGGTGCCGGACGAGCAGCCGGAAATCGAGCGGGCGCTGCGCGAGTTGTGCGATGTCGAAGGCTGCTGTCTGGTGGTGACCACCGGCGGCACCGGTCCGGCGCCGCGCGACGTGACGCCCGAAGCCACGCTCGCGGTGGCCGACAGGGTGCTCGACGGCTTCGGCGAGCAGATGCGGGCGGTGAGCTTGAAGTTCGTGCCAACCGCGATCCTGTCGCGCCAGGTCGGCGTGGTGCGAGGCAAATCGCTCGCGATCAACCTGCCGGGCCAGCCCAAGGCAATCAAGGAAACACTCGACGGGGTATTCGCCGCGGTGCCGTACTGCATCGACCTCATCGGCGGCCCGTACATCGAGACCCACGAGGAGGTCATCAAGGCCTTCCGGCCGAAGTCCGCCGTGCGGCCGAAAGCCTGATTATCGAGGCGGCAGGAACTTGGAAAAAAGCAGTTACTGATCCGGCCGCCAAATAGTGCGTGTCGCTTTTCTCCCAAAGTGAACGAGTGCGCGCCCAAGCGCGCATCGGCTCGCCTCCCTCTCGAAGTGAATGAAGCGCGCGCCCCACGGCGTGCTCGGCTCGCTCCCTTCTCGATCAAAAGTGTCGATTCCCACCGACTCCCCCTCTCCCGCATCAGCGGGAGAGGGTAAGGGGTGAGGGTCCGGGAGAAGGGATGGGGATGAGGGCCGTTTTCCCTCACCCTTTGCCCCAAGTGAAAAGAGAGTGCGCGCAAGCGCACCACGGCTCACCCCCTTCTCCCTGCGGGAGAAGGGGCGGGGATGAGGGCCCTCACCCTCATTCCCTCTCCCGCAAGCGGGAGAGGGAGGCGAGGCGAGCCGATCCGCGCTCGCGCGCGGTCTCGTTCACTCTGGGAGAGGGGAAGTAGGTGAGAGTCTCTATTCCGGTCGGAATGAGGGTGAGGGCGAGAGGGCCGGGGTGAGGGCCAAGCAGCGCAAAAACGGCCCTCATCCTGTCCTTCTCCCGCGGGGAGAAGGGACCCAGGGCATGTCAAGGTATGCACTATTTACCGTTCTCCTCAGTAACCGCAGATAAACGCAAATGAATCATGCCGTTGATGTACCGAAGCCATCCACCCTTTCGGTGGGCTTGCCTGTGCGTGTCCGCCTGCCTGTGCGTGCCCGCACGCAGACAGGCGAATACAGGCAGCGCATTGAATATCTGCGTTCATCTGCGGTTAAACGCCGTTTTTAGGATGATCGACCGACCGGTTTTGTGGTATACGTCGGTGCCTTCCGATCTCGAAGAATACGAACAGCATGGAAACCATCGACGAAATCAAGACCCATTACCGGTGGCGGCTCGCGGAGGACGAGAACCTGAAAACCCTCGCCGCCTTCGGGGAGAAGTACCAGGAGGAGTTCATCGAGGAGTTGTACGCCTTCTTCGCCAACTTCAAGGACACCCGCAAGTACCTTCCCGACGAGAACGTGCGCCAGCGCCACAAGGCCAAGCTCAAGAAATGGTTCACCGAGCTTTTTACCGAGACGCACGACGCCGAGTATCTGCGAAGGCTCTATCGCATCGGCGAAGTGCATGTGCAGATCGGCCTGCCGCCGCATTACGTATCCGCCTCGATCAGCTTCGTGCGCCAGTTCATCTACGGCAAGCTTCAGCTTGAGTTCGGGCGCACCGAGGAGCGCGACCGGTACATGAAGTCGGTCGACAAGCTGCTCGATGTCAACCTCGATGTGATGACCAGCTCCTACCGCGAGGAGGAGTTGAAATTTTATCTCGCTTCGGGGAGGCTTCAGAAGACGCTGCTCGAAATCGTGCGCAAGGGCGCCTGGTTCTTCGACTTCTTCCGGATCTTCGCCTTCTCGCTCGCCGGGGCGTTCCTGGTTCTGTGGGTCGGCTACGAGATCCTGATGATCGTCGAGGGCAAGCTCAATCTCGAGCACGGCGCATTGAGCATCATGGGCTCGGTGCTCATCATGTTCGCCATCTCCGAGCTGATCGCCGAGGAGGTCCGGCATCTGCGCGGCAACCCCCTGGGGCTGCGGGTCTACGTGGCCGTGGCGCTCGCGGCCCTGATCCGCAAGATCCTGGTGGTCTCGCTCGATCCGGAGAAGACCAACGAGATGCTGGTGCTGGCGGCGCTCCTCATCAGTCTCGGGGGGACGTACTGGCTGATCCGCCACGCCGAAAGCCGGGCGTCGTAGTCGTTGCCGGACACTGTCGCTGTTGGGCATCGACCCGCTTGCAATTCAACAGAGCCTGTTTATAGTATTTCGCCCATATTTCAAGCATTTTGCCACAGTAGTCCTTATTGACGCCGCCTCGAACGCGGTCTATAGAATAAGAAATCGTTTGAATAAGAAATTGTTGCGTCATTGCTCTCTGGCTTTTTCTCAGGGTGCGCTTTTGGCGGCACCGCAGGGAAAGGGTGCTAGAGCCGGTTTGGTCGTCTCTGGAGACCGATGTTACCGGGCGCGACTCCTCAATTTATTAATAGTAATCGAGCGCAAGACGCTGATGACAGGGACGTGCCGGTCAAGCCCGGCGCGACGTTTGCGTGTGGCCCGCGAGCGGCCGATGCCGGCGCCGTCGACTGTATCAGGACGGATCTGAAAGTGCGTTTTATTGCCCGGCCGCGGGGCGTTGCGGCGGCCGAGCGATCGCGGCGCGGCTGCGTACGCTTCCGATAGCGGGGTTCGCGGCGGGCGTCAGCGAAAACAATGTCAAGCGGGGGCATGACCCCCAGAACGGAGGATGCAACATGTATTTCAAGCGATTGACGGCGGCGCTGTCTTTCACCTGCGGCGCGGCGCTCTGGGCGATCGGCCTGCCCGCGGCGGTCGCGGCGGAAGAACCGGCGGCGAAGCCGGCCATGCAGGTGCTGCGCACCTGCACCGAATGCCACGACAAGACCGAGTCCCCCGTGCTCCCGCTGCTCAGATCCAAGCACGGGGTCATGGCGGACAAGCGCACCCCCTTCGCCGACAAGGCCTGCATCACCTGCCACGGCGCGAGCGAGCAGCATATAAAGGATCTCTCGCCCCCGGATATCACGTTCCACGCCAAAACGGCCACCCCCGTGGAGAAGGAGAAGATGAACGAGATCTGCATCTCCTGCCACCAGGGCGGCATCCGCATGCACTGGGCCGGCAGCATGCACCAGTCCCGCGACCTCGCCTGTAGCTCCTGCCACAAGACGCACGCCCAGCACGACCCGGTGCGCGACCGGCAGACCCAGCGCGAGGTCTGTTTCGACTGCCACAAGGAGCAGCGCGCCCAAACCTTGCGCGCCTCGACCCACCCGCTGCGCGCCGGCAAGGTCGCCTGCTCGGATTGCCACAACCCCCACGGCTCCACCGGCCCCAAGTTGCTGGTCAAGAACACGGTGAACGAGACCTGCTACACCTGTCACACCGAGAAGCGCGGCCCGTTCCTGTGGGAACATCCTCCGGTCACCGACAACTGCACCAACTGCCACACGCCCCACGGCTCGAACCACACGCCGCTGCTCAAGACCCGGCTGCCGTACCTGTGTCAGCAGTGCCACGTTCCAGGAACCGGCCACCCGTCCACGCTCTACAGCGGCACCGGCCTGCCGCCATCGGCCGGCGGCACCGCCGCCGCGCAGCAGTTGCTGCTCAAGGCCTGTGAGAACTGCCATTCCCAGATCCATGGGTCCAACCACCCCTCGGGCGCCCGTTTGCAGCGCTGACCGCCAGGGAGAACAGACATGAACCGCACATTCGACAAGCGCCTTCAATTCAACATCCTGGCCGCCTCGCTCGCCGCCCTCGGTCTCGCGGCCCCGACCGGGTTGCTCGCCGCCGAAGACCTGGCCACGGAAATCAACCGCCTGAGCCGGCCCGAGAGCGAAATCGAGATCGGGGCGGGCTCCGTCTCTAAAGACAGTTTCAAGTTCGGCGACTACCGCGGGCTGGAGGAATCCGGCACGCATGGAAACGCCAACCTGCGGATCGTCAACCGCGGCGGGGACGACGCCGGCTACCTGCAAATCATCGGCCGCGACCTGGGACTCACCTCCCGCTCTTTGCAGATCGAGGGCGGCACGCAGGGCAACTTCGGCGTTCGCCTGGAGTATGACGAGCTGCCGAAGCTGCACAGCGATTCCTACCAGACGCCTTTCCTCGGCGCCGGTTCGACCGACCTCACTTTACCCAGCGGCTGGGTGCGCGGCGCCACCACCACCGCCATGACCCAGCTCGACGCCAGCATGCAGCCGTTCGATGTGGAAACCCAGCGCAAGAAACTGGGACTCGGCCTGACGAAGGAGCTGGGCCGCGGCTGGAGCCTGGTGGCGAACATCAAGGAAGAGCGCAAGGAGGGCACGAAACTCATCGGCGCGATGATGGGCAACTCCCCCGGTAACCCAAGGGCCGCCCTCGCGCCCGAACCGGTGGACTACACCACCGACCAGTTCGAGGCCCTGGCCCGCTTCACCTCGAAGCGGCTCCAGGTGCAGTTCGGCTACTACGGCTCCGTGTTCAAGAACGCCAATAACAGGCTTACGTGGAGCAACCCATACGCCGACTCGGTGTGGGCTGCTCCCAACTGCGCGACGGTCGGCTGCCCAACCGGCCAACTCGCCCAGGAACCCGACAGCCAGTTCCACCAGTTGAACGCCTCGGGCAGCTTCGCCTTCACCCCGTTCACCCGCCTCTCCGGCAGCCTGAGCGCCGGCCGCATGACCCAGAACGAGGAGTTCCTGCCGTACTCGGTCAACCCCGCCTTGACGGTGACCACACCGCTGCCGCGCACCTCGCTCGACGGCGAGGTGAAGACCGCCCATGCGGATCTGAAGCTGACCTCGAAGCTGACGCCAAAAACCAACTTCGCCGTCGCCTACCGCTATGACGACCGCGACAACCGCACGCCGATAGACACGTACATCTACATCGCCGGCGACGCGCAGATCCAGGATACCGCGATCACCAGCAACAAAAAACGCACCAACCGGCCGCTCAGCAGCACCACGCAGGTGGCCTTCACGGAGCTCGACTTCCGGCTGACCCCCAGCACCGACCTCAAGCTGGGTTACGACTACAACACCGCCAAGCATGACTACGAGGCCACCGCCAAAGAGCGCGAGCGCACCTACCGGGCCGAAGTGCGCCAGCGCTTCACCGACAGCTCCTCGGGCGGTCTGGGCTACGCCCGTTCCGATCGCAAGGCCCCCGAGTACGACGGCGCCGCCTCGCTTGCCGACGGCTTCAGCCAGGACTATCTCAACACGCTGATCGGGGGGACGACGGGACGCACCACCCCTTGGCTCGAAGTCCCGCCGTCGAGAAAATTCTTCCTGGCCGACCGCGAGCGCGACAAGCTGCGCGTCTTCGCCAACTTCGCGCCCACCGAGGCCATCGGCGTGCAGTTGGGGGGCACGTACTATGGCGACAAGTATCCGGAAACCGCCTACGGCCTCACCGAGGCCAAGGGCCAGGCGACCAACTTCGACGTGAGCCTCGCGACCAGCGAGACGGTCACCGGCCACCTGTTCGCCTCCCTGGAGAAGTACGAAACCGATCAGAATGGATCACAGTGCGTGACGACATTGGGGTGCGTTACAGCCACGTACCGTTCCCAGTTGGAGACGAACACCCTGCCGGACAGCCAGAAATGGACTGTCTCCGCCAACGACCGCACCACCACCGCCGGCCTTGGCCTGCGGGTCAAGGGCGCCAAATTCGAGTACGGCGGCGACTTCTCGTACGCCTACTCCCAAGGCCGGTTCGATTACATCGCCGGCAGCGCCATCACCGCCCCCATGCCCCTGCCCGACCTGGTCACCCGGCTCAAGCGGCTGGATCTTTTCGTCCGCTACAACATCAAGACGGATCTATCGGTGAACCTCAAGTATGTCCAGGAGCGCTACCTCTCCGACAACTGGGGCTACGACGAGGTGGTGGCGTCCACGCTCGCCAACGTGATCGGCACCAACCAGACCAGCCCCGACTACAGGGTGAGCTTCGTCGGCCTGTCGGTGTCTTACCGCTTCCGTTAACTGCTTTTCCAGGGTTACGGCAAACACAAAGGGCGCCCTCGGGCGCCCTTTGTGTCGGTGCGGTCAGGGACGGGGGTTTACATCGTGCGGTACAGCGGGTACAGAACTTCTTCCTCGCGCTGCATGCGTTTCGAGACCGCCGCGCCGATGCCTTCGAGCTCGCGCTGGAACACCCCGACGGTTGCGTTGTCCACCAGCGTGGTGCGGTACTTGCGCACGAAGTCGAGCCCGGCCTTGGCGATGCCGTCCATCTCCCTCTGGAAGTCCCTGACGATCTGAAGCGTCACGTCATCGGCCTCGAACTGGTGCGAGAGGAAGATGTAGAGCTTGACCTTCTCGGTCAGCAGGTGATCCAGCAACTGGCTCTGGAAATCGGTGAACAACTCGGGTAACGATGCGTATTTCCCCGTGTTCGCCGCGGTCTGGATGTGGCTGTACGTGTCCAGCAGATGGCGATGATCCGACTTGAGCTTCGCCACCAGACCGGGATCGAAAGCGATGTTCGTTCCCGGTGCAACGCGCTTTTCCTGCGCGGGCGCCACCGTTTTTAGCTTGAAAAGTTCAACCATGATTACTCTCCTCGAAGTGCCTTCGCCCGACCCGGCCCCCCCGGAATCAGGCTCGGCGTTACGCGACACTACCCCTTAATTGAATTGTGTGAATATTCGCACATCTTGGTCAAGCAAGAAATTCGGAACGCGCTCGGCTATGGTTAGGGAACGGCATGGCTCTGCCGCGGCATGTAATATGAGCATCTGCTGAAGTACCCGAAGACCGGTTGCGGCGGTCCTATCAAACCACAATAAAATCCGGATGTTGCGCGGACCCACGTGCAGGACGAGCGGTAGCTGCAATCGGCGCTATCGGCGGCAACCGGGGTTTTATAGGGTCGGTTGCATGCAGTCCTCCGACTGCTACAGTTCAGGCGGGCAAACTGCTAGGAGATGTGCGGGCCGACGCCCGCAGGCGGCGCGGAGTCAGGCGTTGCCGGATGTGTTCACCTTGCCAATAACGAGGAAAAACCTATGGGTAGTGTAAGAACTTGGAGCACCGTTGTTGCGGTAGGCATCGTAAATTTGTTCGGGGTCGTGCCCGCCGGCTACGCGGCCGGTGACGCGGCGGCCGGGAAGGCCAGGGTCGGCATTTGCAAGGTATGCCACGGTCTGGACGGCAACAGCCCGGCGAATTCGTACTGGGAGCGGTACACGACACAGGATTTCCAGAACATGGCGAAGGGGCAGGCAAAATACAGTCGCAACCCGGTGTGGCCCAAGCTCGCCGGCCAGAACGAGATCTATCTGGCGAAGCAACTGTTGAATTACAAAACGGGTGTGCGTACGGACCACAACCTATGGGAATTCGCCGGCGAGCTTTCCAAGAAGGACATGGAAGACATCGCCGCCTATTTTGCCGCCCAGAAGCCCAAGTCCGAGCCGGTCTCGACCGATCCGGCGGCCAAGCTCGGGGAGGAGCTGTTCAAAAAAGGCAAGCCGGGGATGAAGCCGTGCATGAAATGTCACGGCCTCTCGGGCCATGGAAACGAAAAGGTCGCCCGCATCGCCGGCCAGCATGTCGCCTACATCCAGAAGCAGATCTGGGCCTTCAAGCTCGCGGAGCGCAAGACCACGCTGGAAATGCCGCCGGTCGTGGAAAAGCTCACCGAGACCGAGATCAAGGCGGTGGCGGAGTATGTGACGGGGCTGGAGTGAGTCGGACGAAAACTGCAAGATTTTGAAACCGCGGATGAACGCAGATCGACAAAAAAGCCCAACGCAGAGGCGCAGAGGCGCGGAGTTATTGAAACAAGAACAGGATTTTCTCTGCGTCTCTGCGCCTCCGCGTCGAGTATTTATTTATCCGCAGATTGCGCAGATTCGAGAAAAATTGAACCGTAGAACAGCCCAACGCAGGGGCGCGGAGCTGACGAGCCGATAGTTCCGGCTCGAGAACGGAATGTACTTCGCCTGCTTCGCGAACGCCGCGGCGTTTTTGTTCGAGGCCGATGACGTGACGCTCCAGATCGTCAGGGACTTCCAGAGGGAGATGGACGGCATCGCCAAGGCCGGGCTCGACTTCGTACGCAAGTACCGCACCACGCTGGTGGACAACGCAACCGTCGGGGTGTTCCAGCACGATCTCGAAGCGATCGGCGCGGCGGTCTCGAAACGCATGCAGCGCGAGGAAGAAGTTCTGTACCCGCTGTACCGCACGATGTAAATCCCGCCTGAGGTCGGCGAGGGAGCGCCGACCCAAGCCTTCCCCTCAAAATCGCATTTGCACCGATACGCAGACATCCCCGCGTCAGCCCCTCCGCACAATCGGAACCGGTAACCTCCAGCACACCTCAAGCGAATCGCCGTCTCCGCCGCTGCGCGGCGCTTATTCTCGTTTCCTTTAAAGACTCGCCTACTCTGTCCTGCGTACACCGCCGGGCCACGTACCGGACTTGGACCGAGCCGGTGCGCGTTTTCATATTGAATTCATATTCGAGTGACGTACTTCGGCACCTGCGACCACGTCTGGGCATCAGTGTATTTACCGAGATGAGTCTTGACCCGTTCTATCGCCTTGACTCTCCCTCCAAAAAAAACTAAACAAGTTAGACGCCACACAAAATCACGCAAAAAAAAACGAACAGTTGAGTTGATGTAAACAAGAACTACACGATTCACGAACCGGATGCGGAGTTCGGTTCTGAGTTCTTGATTTCGTGGCACTTCATGGATGTCCCGCCAGCATCGGCCGAATTGGCACGGCCCTTGCACCCTCCAGGACGGTAAACCGGATCCACCTGAACGTGGATCCGTCAGAAACTAATGATTTCGATCAGGAGGAACCCACGTGTCCCATCGGACCCAAGACGTCGCGCGCTCAAAGGCGCTCGTGGTTGACGACAGCACGACACTACAGCGTCTCATGGATCTGACGCTGCAACCGTTAGGGATCGACGTGGACTTCGCCGCCAGCGGCGAGGACGCTCTCGCGCTCGCGAAGCACAAACACTACGACATTATTTTCCTCGACGTGTTGCTGCCGGGCATGGACGGCTACAAGGTCTGCAAGACCATCAAGAGCGAAAAGCAGACGCGCAACACGCCGGTCATCATGCTCACGAGCAAGGGCTCGGCGTTCGACAAGGTGCGGGGCATCATGGCGGGGTCGGATGTGTATCTGACGAAACCGCTGGACCGCGCGGCGCTGCTCGCGGCGGTGCAGAAATATCTCCCAGCGGCGCGATCGGTCGCCCTGGCGGCCGCGATGTAGGCGAGCCGGGAAGCTTGTCTTCACCGGCCCTGTTTGTTTGTTGAATCTCTCTAAAACCTGAAGGAGGTTATATGGCTGTCCGTACAGTGCTTGTTGTCGATGACTCCGCCACCGATCTGAAGAACCTCGAACAGATCGTCTCCGGCGGCGGCTATTCCGTCATCACCGCCACCTCCGGCAAAGAGGCGGTGTCCAAGGCCAAGAGCGAGCACCCGGACGCGGTGCTGCTCGATGTCATCATGAACGACATGAACGGCTTCCAGGCCTGCCGCACGATCACCTCGGACCCGGACACGCAGGACATTCCCGTCGTCCTCGTCAGCAGCAAGGGCGAGAAGACCGACAAGCTCTGGGGCGCGGAGAACGGCGCGAAAGGCTACATCACCAAGCCCTTCACCGCGCAGCAGGTGCTCGATCAATTGCGCGCGCTGTAATGCACGCAAGCGAAACCCGTCATTCGGAAATCCTCGGAAATCGACAATTCAATTAAGGAACGAACATGGCCATCAAGAAGATACTCGTGGTTGACGACTCTGCGACCGACCTCAAGAACCTGGAGCGGATCGTCTCCGAAGCGGGCTACACCGTCCTCACCGCCACCTCCGGCAAAGAGGCCGTAGCCAAGAGCAAGAGCGATCGTCCGGACGCAGTGCTGCTGGACATCATCATGGACGACATGAACGGCTTCCAGGCCTGCCGCACCATCACCTCGGATGCGGATACCAAGGACATCCCCGTCGTCCTCGTGAGCAGCAAGGGCGAGAAGACCGACAAGGTCTGGGGCGCGGAGAACGGCGCGAAAGGCTATATCACCAAGCCCTTCACCGCGCAGCAGGTCATCGACCAGTTGCGCGCACTGTAACGCGCTCCCCGTGCCGGACGAAGGATCCATGACATCCATGGAAGACGCAGGTCCGCAGGAGACCGTCCCCGCCGAGTCGGCGCCGGCAGCGATGCTGGCGCCGACCGCGGCGCTCTCGGGCGAACCCCTGGCGGGCTCGGTCCAAGACCCGCAATCGCGCGCCGAGAATTCCGAAAGCGCGCTCGAGCGCTACGGGTTGCGCGTGGGCGATCTGCATTTCCTCGCCGGGCGCCACGCGGCGCGCGAGACGCTGGATCCCCCGCCGGTCTATCCGCTGCCGCATACGCCGGCCTGGCTCAAAGGACTCGCCAACGTGCGCGGCAACATCGTCCCGGTTATCGATCTCGCCGTCGCCGCCGGCACCAACCACGTCTCGGCGCTGAAGCCCTATCTGGTCGTCTTCGGCCAGACGGAGGAGTCCATGGCGCTGCTCGTGGACGGGCTGCCCAAGGTGTTGACGCTTGAGGCGGCCGAGCGGCTTGCCTCGCCACCCGCCGTCGCCTCCGAGCTTCAGGAGTTCGTCACCGCGGCCTATGACCACGAAGGGCTCGTATGGCTCGAGCTCGATTTCGCGCGGCTGTTCGAGGCCTTCAGCCGCCGGCTCGCCCGGGCGAGTTGATACCCCCGCTAAGAACTTGATGGATCGAAACGCATACGATCGAACAACGAATTTCCCAAGGTGCGGCGGCAGAACACGTTTCTCGACGCCGCGCGGTGAAATCCAGGCAATGAGCAACAACGGAGCGCAATCATGAAATTGAAATTCAATCTCAGCAACCTAAGCATCAGAGCGAAGCTGTTGGCGGGCTTCGGCGCCGTGCTCGCGCCGCTGTCCATTCTGGCGGCAATTACGTACTTCACGCTGGCGGGCGTGCAAGACGTGCTCGAGACGACACAGCCGAAAACGGCCTACCTCGCCGACGTCCGGCACCAAATGTGGTCGCTGCGCTTCGATATCGCGAACTATGTGGGCTTCGACACCGAAGGCCGGCAGAAGATCAAGGGCAGCTCCGCCGAGAAATACGAGGCCCTCGAAGCCGCCCTCAAGAAATTCACCGACGCGCCCGGCTTGACCGCCGAGGAGCGGGAGCTGGCGAAAAAGATCGGCGAGGGATTCACCAATTATCAGCAGGTCCGGCCGCGCTGGTTCGAGCTTATCGATGCCGGAAAGATGGACGAGGCGGTCGAGTACCGCGCCGCCAACACCAACAAGTGGGGCGCCTACGTCGTGGAAAACACCGCGGCCTTGCTCGACGCCACCAAGAAAAACGACGCCGGGCGCCGCGATCAGCAGTTAGGCACGGTGAGTTTTGCGCACCGCAGCTTGACCAGCGTGGCGGTCGTGGCGCTCGTCATGGGTATCGCCGCGGCCTTTCTGGTGCTGCGCGCGATCATCGGCCCGGTCGCCAGGCTGCGCGATACGGTCGCCAAGGTCAGTGAGGGCGACTACACCGCGCGCGCGCAACTCCAGAGCACCGACGAGCTGGGCACACTGGGCGGCGCCTTCGACAAGATGCTCGAGGAGCGCGTGGGCGCGCTCGCCAAGAAGGAGGCCGAGAGCGAGGCCCTCAACACCTCGATCATCGATCTCATGCGCGCCGTGGCCAAGCTCGGCAAGGGCGACCTCACGGTCAAGATCCCGGTGCGCGAGGACATCACCGGCGCCCTGGCCGACGCCATCAGCTCCATGGCCGACACCACCGCCAAGACGCTGGCCCGCGTTAACAACGTCTCGGAAGAGGTCCGGCAAGCCTCCCAGCTCGGGCGCGACATCGTGCACCAGACGGCCCAGGGCATGGACGGCATCCGCGGCACCATCCAGGAGACCGGCAAACGCATCAAGCGCCTGGGCGAGCGCTCGCAGGAAATCACCGGTATCGTGAAGCTCATCGACGACATCGCCGAGCGTACGAGCGTGCTGGCGCTCAACGCCAACATGCAGGCGGCGATGGCCGGCGAGGCGGGACGCGGGTTCCGCGTGGTGGCCGACGAGGTGCAGCGTCTGGCCGAGCGCTCCAAGCAGGCGACCGACCAGATCGGCAAGCTCGTGAGCGGCATCCAGGCCGAGACCAACGAAACGACCGTGACGATGGAGCGCGCGATCGGAGAGGTGGTGAAGGGCGGCGAACTCGCCGAGAAGGCAACTTCGCAGGTGTCGCTGATCGACAAGCTCGGGGAAGGTCTGCTCGGCGCCGTGCGCGCGTTCAAGCTGCCGGCTGAGCTCTTGCAGCAGACGGCGCAGCCCGCGGCGGCAGAAGCCCGCAAGGTCGCCTAGCCATGCCGGCGCTCGATGTTCTGCGCGTGCTGGCGGACGAAACCGCCGAGGCGACCGAGCCGCTCGCGCAAGCGCTCGCTCAGCTCAAGGCCGCCGGCGACGACGCCGCCCGCGCCGAGGCGACCGAGCGTTACCTCGAACGCGTGCGCCGGCTCGCCGCCGCGGCACACGCGCTCGCGCTCCCGGGGCTGCAGCAGGTCTGCACGCATATCGAGACCAATCTCGCGCTGCTCGAACCGGGGACGCTGACCGAGGACCGGGAGGCCGCGTTCCGCGACTGGATCGCGCTGCTGCCGGCCTATCTCTCGGCCCCGAAGGACGTGCGTGCGCGCGACAAGCTGGTCGAATACCTGAGCCACGGCGCCTGGCCGCGCCCGCTCTCGGGCGAAGAGGCCCAGGCGCTGATTGCCGCGCTCGCGACCCTCGAAGAGGAGTCTCCCGAGGAGCTGGCCGCTTCCAGGCGGCCGGCCGAGGCGAGTCCCGAGGATGTCGTGCTCGAGATTCCGGCCGATGTGAACAAACTCCTGGTCGAGTCGTTCCTCACGGAAGGCCCGCTCCAAACGGCCGTGTACACCGCGACGATCCAGGCGGTCATCCGCGGCGAAGCCGGCGCGGAGGCCGTCAACGAGTGCCGGCGCGTGGTCCACGCGGTCAAGGGCGCGGCCAACACCGTCGGTGTGCGCGGCGTCGCCACCCTGACGCACCACCTCGAGGACATCCTCGAGTACCTCGCCGAGCACGGCGAACGTCCGCGCGGCGCGCTCGCGAAGCTGCTCCTCGATGCCGCCGACTGCCTGGAAATGATGTTCGAGACACTCATGCGCGGCGAGGCCCCGCCCGCGCAGGCGCAGAGCGTTCTGCAACGGATTCTGGATGCCGCCAACCGCATCGACCGCGACGAGCCCGTGATGGACGAGCCCGCGGCGGTCCCCGCCCCGGCGGCCGAAATCGTAACCGCAACCGCGGCCATCGCGGCCCCGGCCGAGCCCGCTACCGCACCCACGGCGTCCGCGGCGGCGTCTTCGCCGGCCGCGCCCGTAAGCCCCAAGGTCGCGCCGAAGCTGCACATCGCCGCAACCACGATCGACGAGATGCTGCGGCTCTCCGGCGAGATGGTGATCTCGCGCGCCCACATCCAGGAGCGCCTGCACCAGACGCACAAGCTCCTGGCCGACCTCGCCGAGCGCCACGACCTGCTGTGGCGGCTCGCGGAGGAGGTTGAAACGCTCGCGACGGTGCGCGGCATCGCCGCCGGCCAGAAGGGCGGCAACGGGCCCGCCGGCGCGGGCGGACTGTTCGATGCGCTCGAGCTCGACCAGTACAGCGAGTTGCACGGCGGCGTGCACGCGATCGCCGAGACCACCTCCGACCTCCAGACCTTCGGCAACCGCATCGCCGATCTCGTTGCGACCCTGGACGCCGCGGTCAACCAGGAGGACATTCTGAACCGCGAGCTGCACGAGGTCATCTCGCGCTCGCGCATGACGCCGATATCCACCCTGGAGCCGAGGCTCCAGCGCGCCGTGCGCCAGGCCTGCGAGGTCACCGGCAAGCAGGCGCGGTTCGCGTTCCGCAGCGGCGACGTGGTGCTCGACGACCAGGTCATCACCGCGCTCCTCGATCCGCTGCTGCACATGGTGCGCAACGCCGTGGACCACGGCCTCGAGGATCCGGTGGCGCGCCTGGTCCTCGGCAAACCCGAGACCGGCGCGGTGACGCTCGAGTTCCTGCGCGAGGGCGGCAACGTCCTCGTCCATTGCCGCGACGACGGCGCGGGCCTCGATCTGCGCGCGATCCGCGCCGCCGCGGTGAGCCGCGGGCTCATCGACGAACACGCCCCGATGGCGGACGAGGAGATTGCGCGCCTCGTGCTGCTCCCGGGCTTCTCCACCAGGGGCAACGTCTCGACGGTCTCCGGCCGCGGTGTGGGCATGGACATCGTCGCCAACCGGCTGCGCGCGCTGAACGGCACGATCCAGATCCACACCGAATCGGGCAAGGGTTGCCGCTTCACGCTGCGGCTGCCGCTGAGCGTGGGCACGGCCCACTGCCTGCTGGTCAAGGCCGCGGGCGCGATATTTGCCGTGCCGACCGACCACCTCGAGCGCGTGATCTACGCCGGGGCGAAGAACGTCGAGCACGCGGGCGCGGGCTGGATCTACCGCGACAAGATCGACACCTGCGAGGTCCACGACCTCTGCGGGCTGCTCGATTATCCGGCACCACGGCCCTTCGGCCAGGACGACGACCTGCGCCCGGTGATCGTCGCCAACACCGAGAACGGCCACACGGCCGTCGTGATCGACGGCATCCAATCGGGCCGCGATCTGGTGCTGAAGAACCTCGGGAAATACCTGAACGGGTTGCGCGGCGTGGTCGGCGCCTCGCTCCTCGGCGACGGCCGCATCGTCCCGATCCTCGACCTTATCACGCTGCTGCGCCAGCAACGCAGTGAGACGCGCGGCGAGTCCGCGCCGCTCGCGCACGCGGCGTCACAGGCCGCCTCCGGCGCGGCGCACCTGCCGCAAGTGCTGGTCGTCGACGACTCCCTGAGCGTACGCACCGCGCTCACCGAGTTGCTCACAAGCGAGGGCTTCGAGGTGCGCCAGGCGCGCGACGGCGTGGAGGCGCTCGAGGAGATCGAGAAGGCCCGGCCCGACGCGGTGCTGCTCGACCTCGAGATGCCGCGCATGAACGGCCTCGAGCTCGCGAGCCGCCTGCGCGCGCGCCGCGAGTACCGGGACCTGCCGATCATCATGGTCACCTCGCGCTCGAGCGACAAGCATCGCAACCAGGCGCGGGTCTCGGGCGTGAACGAGTACCTCACGAAACCGTTCCGCGAGAGCGAGCTGCTGTCGCACCTGCGCCTCTCGCTGCACAAGGCGGCATGAGCGCGGCGCCGATGCCCACGGCGGCCGAGCGCGCGGCGGAGCGTGTCGCCGCGGTTACGGGCTGGTTGCTGCTCGCCTTCGGCGGCGCACGCCTCGCCGTGCCGCGGCGCGAGGCGGCCGAAATCGCGCTCGCCGCCGAGATACGCCGCCTGCCCCACGGGGTCCCGGCCGGCCGGCTCGCCACCGAGTCCGGCGAGTTTCCAGTGTACGCGCTCGATGCGCGGCTCGGCGTTCTGGACCACATCCCCGAGCGTTACCACTTTTGTGTCGCACTCGAGTACGGCGGGCGCCGCCGGGCGCTCGCGTGCGAGGCGGTGGCGCTCCTGCACAACGACGAGGACGTTTCGGTGCAACAAATCCCGGCGGGGCTTTTCGCGCCGGGCGCGCCGCTTAACGGCGTGGCCCTGCTCGACGAGCAGCTCGTCTGCACCGCACACGCCGCGGATCTGATCGCCTACCTGCCCGAGCCCGAGGTCCCGCATGACGCCTGAGGTGCACGCCTGGCTGCTGGATCTCGGCTACGGCCACCGCACCGCCGTGGCGCCGCGCCACATGGCGGAGTACGTCTTCGACCCCGCCCTCCATGCCGTTCCGCTCGCGCAGGCGCACCTGCGGGGCGTGACCCGCTGGCGCGGGCTGCTCGTGCCGCTCGTGGACCTCGCCGTGCTGCTCGGCGAGCCGCGCATCGAAGTCGAAAGGCGCCGCGCGGTCATCCTCGCCTATCGCACGGCCGAGGACGCACCGATCCGCTTCGGCGGCTTGATCGTGCGCGCGGAGCCCAAAGAGATTCCGGTGCGCGACGACATGGCCTGCCCGCTGCCGTCCGAGCCCGAAGCCTGGCGCGAAATCGCGCTGTCGTGTTTCTCCCACGAAGAACAACCGGTCCCGATCCTGAACGTCGCCGCGCTCTTTCCCGAGATGCGCGCCGCCACGGAACCCGCACTCAGCGCACCCCTTGCCGTCGGGTCATCCGCACCGGCCGAACCGCAACCGCTCGCCGACAGCCACATACAGGAAGCCACCGGCCCATAATCCCCTCGGCACGGCACCTCACCGTTTGCCGTTCACGAGTCACGAGTCACGAGTCACTGTTACTATTCACCCCTCACCCCTCACCCCTCACCGTTCACGACTGACGACTCACGACGTTACTATCCACCGTTCGCCGTAGATGCCCGGCCGGCCAACCGTAAACTCGTCGGATTTAATCCTGTGAATCCTGAGAAATCCTGTTAATCCTGTCCATTATCGTTTTTCCCGCTCGCTGTTTCCCGACTCAAGTCCGAGCGCGATCCACCCGAGCGCCAGGATCACCATGAAGGTCGCGGCCGTCGCGGGGATCTGAAGATTGAACTCCACGCTGCTGTGGATGAGCATGGCGACGATGCCCATCGTCGCGGAAAACGCCATCCCGCGCATGAGCGGATCGCGGCGCCGGTGCAGCGCCAGGAGGGCCGCGGCGAGCGAGGCCAGCACCAAGCCGCCGAGCAGCGTTGCGCCGATCGCGCCGTACTCGGCGAGGAACTGGATGTAATCGTTGTGCGCGTGATAATAAAGGCTCATGACCTCGGGCCCACGGTATTGCGGAAAGCCCGCGTAGAAGCTCCCGCCGCCCGCGCCCGTCAGCGCATAATCGCGCCACATTGCGAGCCCATAGCGCGTCACGTCCACCCGGTCCTCGCGCGCCATGCTCGTCTGCTCGATGCGTTCGGCGACCTTGTCGATCCCGAACCAGGCGCC
>MFSU01000041.1 GCA_001785115.1 Candidatus Muproteobacteria bacterium RBG_16_65_34 | reverse complement strand
TCCTGTGAATCCTGTCTATTTCTTTCTTGTCAGTTCAATAGCCAATTCGAGCGCAGCATGAAGGCTCGAGGGATCGGCGCGGCCGGTGCCGGCGAGCTCGAGCGCCGTGCCGTGGTCCACGGAGGTGCGGATGAAGGGCAGTCCGAGCGTAACATTCACCGCGTGGGCGAAGTCGCGGTGTTTGATCACCGGCAGGCCCTGGTCGTGGTACAGGGCGAGCACGGCGTCGGTACGCTTCAGACTTTCGGGCAGAAAAGCCGTATCGGCCGGGACCGGGCCTTCGAGCTTGAGGCCGCGGGCGGAAAGCGCCCGGATCGCAGGCTCGATCGCCTCGATCTCCTCGCGCCCCAGGTGCCCGCCCTCGCCGGCGTGGGGGTTGAGCCCGCAGACGCGGATGCGCGGTTCGGCGATGCCGAATCTGTTCTTAAGGTCGCCGTGCAGGATCTCGATCACGCGCGTCAGATGCTCGCGGGTGATCGCGCGCGGGACCTCGGCGAGCGGCAGGTGCGTCGTCGCGAGCGCCACGCGCAGCCCCGGGCAGGCGAGCATCATGACCGGCAGCACATTGCCCGAAAGCGCCGCCAGGAACTCGGTGTGGCCGGTGAAGGCGATTCCCGCGTCGTTGATGCTGCCCTTGTGCACCGGCCCGGTGACGAGTGCGTCGAACTCACCCTTCAGGCAGCCTTGCGCCGCCCGTTCGAGCGTTTCCAGGACGTACGGCGCATTCGCCCGGTCGAGCGTGCCCGCAACGGCCGGACGTGCAGTGGGAATATGATGGAGGTAGAGGCCCGCGGCTTTTTGGCCGTTCCACGCCCGCGCCGCGAATCCGAGGCCGAGCGCTTTGGCACGCGCTTCCAGAATCGAACGGTCGGCGATCAGCACCAGCGCCACACCGGACGGCGGCGCGATTCGGAGGCAGAGGTCCGGCCCGATCCCGGCCGGCTCGCCGGGGGTGAGGGCGATGACGGGAATCACAGCGGCGTGAGGGGTGAGGTGTGAGGGGTGAGGAGCATGGGAATCTCCGGCCGGATTCTACTCCTTACGCCTAACCCCTCACTCCTCGCCCGCGATGTACTCCACATACGCCTCGTCGCGCAACTGGCGCACCCACTGGTCGTAGCGCTCGTCCGCTTTGCGTGCGTGGATCTGCTGTCGCGCCGTCGCATCGAGCCGTTCCTCGCTCATGTCGCGTTCGCGCCGCTCGAGGACCTGAATCAGGTGCAGGCCGAACGGCGTCCGCACGGGCGCGGAAAGCTGCCCGGGTTTGAGCGCCTCCATGGCCTTCTCGAATTCCGGCACGAGCTGCCCCGGGCTGACCCAGCCGAGCTCGCCGCCGCTCGCCGCCGAGCCGGTGTCCTCGGAGTGGGCGCGTGCCAGGCTCGCGAAGTCCTCGCCCTGCTCGATGCGGCCCTTGAGCGCGAGCAGTTTGCTCTTGGCATCCTCCAGCGACTGGATCTCGCTCTGCCGCAGCAGGATGTGGCGCGCGTGCGTCTGCATGACCGGCGCCGGCGCGGACTCGCCGCGCACATCGTTGAGTCTAAGGACGTGAAAGCCGCTCGGGCTGCGCAGCACCGCGCTCACCGCGCCCGGGCGCATGGTCTTGAGGGCGGTGAGGAACAGCTCCGGCAACTGCCCGGCCTGCTTCCAGCCTACCCGGCCGCCCGTCATGGCCTCCTGTCCCTGGGAGTAGGTCAGCGCCGTCTGTTCGAAATCCGCGCCCTGCCTGAGCCGCTGAAGGACCTCCTCGGCGCGGCCCTTAGCCGTCTGGATCGCCTCCGAGGTGGCGGACTCCGGAAGGGAGATGAAGATGTGCGAGATGTCGTAGGCGAGGTTGACGTTGCGGCGGCTTTCCCGATCGTCGAGGAACGCCCGGACCTCGCTCTCGCTGACGCTGACGCGGTTGTTGATCTCGCGCTCGAGCAACTGGCGCAGCGTCAACTGGGTGCGGAGCTGGGCGCGGTAGGCGCCGAGGTCCATGCCCTCGCGTGCGAGGAGCTGGCGGAATTCCTCCGGACTCTTGCGGTTGTTGCGCGCGATGGTTTCGAGCTGCTGGTCGATGTCGGAGTCGGAGACGCGGATGCCGGCCTGCGCCGCGAGCTGTAGCTGCAGCCGCTCCAGAACCAGACGCTCGAGCAGTTGCCGCTTCAGCACCTCGTCGGCCGGGATCTTGATCTTTTCGAGCGCCAGCTGCTTCTTCGTCTGGGCCAGGCGCGCGTCGATCTCGGTCGCGGTGATGACGTCGTCGTTGACCACCGCGAGGATGCGGTCGAGATCGGCGACGGCCGCGGGTGCAGGATCGGCCGCCCGTGCCGGTGCGCCGAAGGCGATGAGCGCGAGGGTCAGGAGGCCGGCGCGCCTGAAGGGGCGCATCGAGGCCGAGGCGTTCGGGGAGCAGGGCATACGCTGTGCTTCGTGCTGAGAAATCGGGTCCGGGAGTGCGCGAACGAAAACTTGAAACTTGCGCGCTAGGATACCACGAATGCGTCGCGCGGCGTTCAGTCCTGCGGCGCCGCCGGCCGCTCCTGCGGGAAGGAGAACAGGCTCTGCCGCAGCGGGCTTTCCGGGGTTCGGCCGACGGAGCTCAGGCCGGTGAACTGCAGCTCGAACAAGAACGCCCGCACCTGCTCGAACGCGGGCGTCTGCGTGGGGTTCGACACCAACCGTGTGTGCATGGTAAAGCGCGCCGCCCAGCAGCAGGCGTTATATTCGACGCCGACATAGCTCTCGAGGTTACGGTCCTCGCGCGTGGAGTAGAGCGAACGCGCGCGCAGTCGCCAGCGGTCCGCGAGCGGCCATTCCAGGGACACTTCCCGCTGACCGGTCGCGTTGCGCACGAAATTGTAGCCGACGTTGAGAATCCGATCCCGGGCGGGCTGGTATTGCAGGTAAGAGCTGCTTGCCCGGGTCTCATGGAGCTTCTCGTCCCATTGAACGGCGCTGCGCACGTGCCAGTTTCCGGCGAACCAGGCCGTGACCTCGCCGGCGAGATCCGAGGCGGTGGGCGTTTGCAGGCCCGGCGGCACGTTCACCCGAAGATCGTCGAAGTAGTAGGTGCGACCGAGACTTGCGCGCAGCCGCTCCATGCCGTTGTCGCCGTCCAGGAAGCGGGTCGTCACCGCCACCGTGGCCTGATCGGCGTCGGCCACGCGGTCGCCGCCGATCAGGCGGTTTTCGCGGAACAGGTTGGCGAAGCTGAAGCCCGGCACGCCGGTGTCGAAGTTGGGCAGGGCGTCCTGGTTGCGGTACGGCACCTTAAGATAGAACAGGCGCGGCTCCAGCGTCTGCACAAACGGGCGGTCGCCCCAGTCCGTATCGCGCTCGAAGAACAGCCCGCTGTCCAGGCTGAATAGGTTGCGCGTGAGCGCGGGCGCGCCGTCTTGTTCCCGGTCGAGCCGGTAGTCGATGTAGCGCACGCTCAGTTTGGGCGTGAGGAAGGCGTAGCTCGTGGCGAGCGGAAGGCTCACGCCGGGACTCAGATTGAGTCGATCGCCGGAGAGGTTGGTGTCGTGCCGGAACCGGACCCATTCGCTTTCGAAATGCAGCTGCGGCGCATTCGGCGGGCCGGGCGGATTCGAGGCGAGGGCAAGCTGCGGCAGCCGTTCGTAGGGGCGTGCGGCGGCCGGGATGAGCGGGTCCACCGTCTGGTACCCGGTGGCGCGGCCGGAGAATGTCCACAGCGGTCCGCGGTAGGCGGCCTCGACGTTCTGCGGCAGGAATGCCTGGCTGGTGATGCCGAGGCGGTCGCCGAATTCGACGAGATATTCCTTGTCCGATACCCCCTTGAGGTCGACGGTTCCCGACCACAGCGGGTTGAACAGGTGCTTGTGCAGATAGACGCCGTAGGTGCGGTCCTCGCCGGTCTGGCGGTCGTTCGGCAGGACGTCGAGCTCGACTCGGCCCTCGGACTGACGCGTCAGATAGCGGAACTGGTTTTGCAGTTGCAGGCCGCGGTCGGTCAGGATCCGGGGGGTGACGGTGGCGTCGTAGTTCGGCGCCAGGTTGAAGTAATACGGTACGCTCAGCTCGTAGCCGAGCTTGTCCGAGTAGCCGATGCTCGGGAACAGGAAGCCGGATTTGCGCCGGGCGGTGATGGGAAAGCTGAAATACGGCAGGTAGGCGACCGGTGCGCCCAGGAAATCGATCCAGACGTGGCGCGCGGTGCCGACCTCCTCTGCGTGATCGAGCTCAAGCTCGCTCATCTTGAGAAACCAGTCGTCCTGGCCGGGCGCGCAGGTGGTGAAGCTGGCCTGCGTCAGGCGCGTATGGTCGCGATCGAGAAAGTCGACGCGCTCGGCGCCGCCCCGGGCGTAGGGTCGGCGCAGGGCGAAGGTGCCGGTCCCGAGAAAGCCGGTGCGGGTCTGCGGCCGCCAGCTCAGTTCCGAGGTCAGAAAGCGTTCGCCGTTGGCGGTCTTAAAGTCGATATCGCCGCTCGCCGTCACCAGATCGCCGGCCTTGTCGTAGGCGGCGCGGTCGGCCAGCAGGCGATCCGCGCCGCGCCGGAATTCCACGTGGCCGAAGAATTCCGTGACGTTACCCTTGAGCGAACGCGCCTCATCGGCGAGCACCTGGGTCGGCAGATCCGCCGCCGGCGCGGTCGCCGCGCGCGGCGGCGGGGGCAGCTCCTGGGGGCAGCGCGCGGGTTGCTCCGCCGCGACGGGGTGCCACGGTGTCAGGGTTGCGGCGGCGAGGACCAACGCGCACGCGCGCTGGCGGGTCGAGGGCATGGAGCGAGGTGGCATCGATGTTTTATTATGGGCGGCATCAGGGTACCTCCGGAAACAGAGGTACCCGCGACTCTGAAAGTTGCCCGGATGGCAATTTTCAGAGGTTCCCATAAAATTGCACAGAAGTCCCGGTTCATCAAGCAAAACTCATCCGCGTGTCCGATACCAGACTCGAAGCCCTCAGGGGCTGGCTCAATCAGGTGCTGCGCGTCCGGGAATACGATATCCGCCCGGCGTCGGCCGACGCCAGCTTCCGGCGCTATTTTCGCGTGACGGCGGGCGGCGCGAGCTTCATCGCGATGGATGCGCCGCCCGGGAAGGAGGACATACACCCCTATGTGCGGATCGCGCGGCGCTTCCACGCGCTCGGGCTCAACGTGCCGGAAATACTCGAGGAGGATATGGCGCAGGGCTTTCTGCTGCTGAGCGATCTGGGCGACCGGCTGTATCTCGCGCATCTGAACGAATCGAGCGTGGAGCGGCTCTACGGCGATGCGCTCGGGGCGCTCGTGGTGCTGCAGGCCGGTACCGGCACCGAAAGCGGATTTCTTCCGGACTACGACGCGGCGCTGTTGCACCGCGAGATGGAGCTGTTCCGCGAGTGGTATCTCGGCCGGCACCTGGGGCTCGATCTCACCCGCGCCCAGCACGGCGTACTCGACGACGCCTTCGAGCTGCTCGCGCGCTCGGCGCTCGCGCAGCCGCGGGTCTGGGTGCACCGCGACTATCACTCGCGCAATCTGATGGTGACCGCCGTCAACAACCCGGGGATCCTGGACTTTCAGGACGCCGTGCTGGGCCCCGTGACCTACGATCTCGTGTCGCTGCTGCGCGACTGCTACATCGCCTGGCCGCGCGCGCGGGTGGAGGAGTGGGTCAAGGGGTATCACGATCTCGCGTTGCAATCCGGCCTGCCGGTGGGCGCGGACGATGCCGTGTTTCTCCGGTGGTTCGATCTTATGGGCGTACAGCGGCACCTGAAGGCCACGGGCATCTTCGCGCGCTTGAACCACCGTGACGGCAAGCCGGGCTACCTTCAGGACATCCCGCGCACCCTGGGCTACGTCCATGAGGTCGGGGCGCGCCATGAGGGGCTCGTCCCCATGCTTGGGCTCCTGCGCGAGCTCAAGGTGCCGGGGGCGGTGTCTTGAAGGTCATGATCCTGGCGGCCGGTCGCGGCGAGCGCATGCGCCCGCTGACCGACACCGTCCCGAAGCCCCTGCTGCCGGTCGCCGGCAAGCCCATCGTCGTCCACCTCATCGAGTCTCTTGCCCGGGCCGGCCTGCGCGAGCTCATTATCAATCACGCCCATCTGGGCGGCCGCATCATGGAGGTTCTGGGTGACGGGCGGGACTACGGCGTACGCATCGCCTACTCGCACGAGGCGCAGGGCGGGCTCGAAACCGGCGGCGGCATCCACCATGCCCTGCCGCTCATCGACAGCGACCCCTTTGCCGTGGTGAACGGCGATATCTGGACCGATTACCCGTTCGAACGCCTGCCGCGCGCGCCCGCGGGCCTCGCGCATCTGGTGCTGGTGGATAACCCCGCACATCATCCGCACGGCGATTTCGCGCTGGCGGGAGACCGGGTGCGCGAGACGGGGGAGAGACGGTTCACGTTCAGCGGGATCGGCGTCTACACGCGCGCCTTGTTCGCCGCGTGCCGCCCCGGCAAATTTCCGCTCGCGCCGCTGCTGCGCGACGCAATGCGGCGCGACGCGGTGAGCGGTGAATATTATGGAGGCCGCTGGCGGGATGTCGGCACCCCGGAGCGCCTGGAGGAACTGAACCGGGAGCTGACGCAAGGGCCGCCGAAGTGATGGACCGGCGGTGTGCCAGCCTGCAAACGACACCGCCAGCAGCCCCATAGGACTGCCGCCGGGCTTTTAGATCAATAAGTTAGCGCAGTGCTAGGCGCACGCAGCGGATGGGGCGAGAATTAGACCCGTAGGGGTCGCCGCGCGCGGGGGAACATATTAAGGGGTGAAGGGGTGAAATTGAGGCAGTAAAAAAAACCGGTAACATCGCGCCTGGCTTGCTCACTCTGGACGGATGTTACCGGTCGATGACCTGCGAGGCGGGTCACGTCCTCGGTCACCACTACTTCCTTGATATTTTCCGGCGTTGCGGCGGCTTCCTGCCATGCATTCAGCGCCGCAACATCCGGAACGACCCCGCCAATCGCGTTACTTCTTTTTCTTAGCTGCTTTCTTCTTGGCTTTTTTCTTCGCTGCCATGATGAGCTCCTATGGTTGTGGTTGAGGGAGGTGCGTCAGGGGCGATATACCCCTGCGGGTACTGCTCGGCGCAAACGAAAAGACGGCGACGCGCCGTCTTTTCGTGATGTTCGGAGAACGGGGGCTGGCTGGAAACGCGGAAAGGCAATGCTTGGCAGAAGGACACTGCCACGGATCGACGTGGTGCGAGTTCTGGGCTGCTGTACTTCGCAATCGATACAAAATGAGTCGTACCTCGTCTCGTCGTCGCTCACCCGTCGCTGATGCTTGCCGGTATCGTCATCGCTCGATCGAGCGCATCGTCGACCGCATCACCGCGTCAGGCGTGACCTCCGTGTCCAAAACTCGCCTCATGCACTGCATTCCATCCTTGTTGCGTCGCACCTTAATGTAAAAGAAAAATAAATGCAAACGATTTTTGCTGTGCAGGGACGCACGAATGTCGCGAGCGCATGGACGCGCAAGAGCGACGGCTGTGCAGGGACGCACGAATGTCGCGAGCGCATGGATGCGCAGGAGCGACATCAACATCGAGGACAGGACGGTCGGCGATCAACAACGACGGCCGTGATGGATGTACCCGATGTCGACGATCTCCGGACCGCGCGCACCGCATGCGCGCGCTCGTCTCATCCGCACTTCGAGTCGCCGCAGTTAAGGCAGGTCATGCAGCCGTCCATCTTGATCGCCGCCTTCATGGAGCACTTCGCGCAGAGTTGCGCATCCGCGGGAAATGCGCCGGCGTCTTGGTCGGATACCTTCGCCTGCGCCTGGCGCGCCTGCAGCTCGGCGCGTTTGCCTTCGATGAACTGTTTGCGGTGCTCATCGAGGTCGTCGGCCGGGATAAGCCCGATCATCTTCAGGTGACACTCGATCACATCGCCGATCTCGGCGACGATCGACGGCGTGTACTTGCCCTTCTTGAAGTAGCCGCCGCGCGGATCGAACACCGAGTGCAGCTCCTCGACGAGGAAGGTGACGTCGCCGCCCTTGCGGAACACCGCCGAGATGACGCGCGTCAACGCCACCACCCACTGGAAGTGGTCCATGTTCTTGGAGTTGATGAAGATCTCGAACGGCTGGCGCCGCTCGTGCGGGGTGCCCAGGTTGAGCACGATGTCGTTGATCGTGAGGTAGAGCGCGTGCTCGGTGAGCGGCGTCTTGATCTTGTACGTCGAGCCGAGCAGCATCTCGGGGCGCTCGACCTTCTCGTGCATGTGCACGACGTTGCTCTCGGCGGGCTTGCCCTCCTGCTCGTCCTTCTTGGCCACTTCGTAGCCGGTGATCTTCTGTTCGATTTTGATCGTCATGTAGCCTCCTGAGAAGTGCGGAGTGGCGAGTGCGGAGTGCGGAATGGAAGAGGTTTATTAATTCCGCATTCCGCACTTAGAAACGTCCGTAATACCCCTCTTTAAGGGCATCGAATAAATTCGCCGCGGTGTGCGTCTCGCCGTCGTACTCGATCTCCTCGTTGCCCTTGGCCTCGACCACCTCGCCGTTCGCGAGCTGGAAGCGGTAGAGGGTGTTCTCGAGATCCTTGTCCTTCACCAGCACGCCCTGAAATGCCTCGGGGTTGAAGCGGAAGGTGGTGCAGCCCTTGAGGCCCCGGTCGTAGGCGTACATATAGATATCCTCGAACTGCTCGAACGGGAAGTCCGTCGGCACGTTGATGGTCTTGGAAATCGAGGAGTCCACCCACTTCTGGGCCGCCGCCTGGATATCCACATGCTGCCTGGGCGTGACGGTATCGGCACTCACGAAGTAATCCGGGAGCTTGCGGCCGGGCTCGCTCGCCTCCGGATCGGCCTCGGGATTCACCAACGTGCGATACGCGAGCAACTCAAAGGAATACACGTCCACCTTTTCCTTGGTCTTCCGGCCCTCGCGGATCACGTTGCGCGCGTACTTGTGCGCGAACGAGGGCTCGATACCGTTGCTGGCGTTGTTCGCCAGCGAGAGCGAGATCGTGCCGGTGGGCGCGATCGAGGTGTGGTGGGTGAAGCGCGCCCCAACCTCGGCGAGCTCGGCCGCAAGCCCGGGGTCGGCCTCGGCGAGGCGCTGCATGTAGCGGCTGTAGCGTGCGTGCAGCACCTTGCCCTGGATGCGGTCGCCCACCTTCCAGCCGTCGCGCGCCATCTCCGGGCGCTTGCGCAGCCACTCGCGCGTGACCGTGAACTCCTCCTCCATGATCGGCGCCGGCCCCTTTTCCCGGGCGAGCTCGAGCGCCACCTCCCAGCCCGCGAGCGCCATCTCGCGCGTCACGCGCTCGGTGAAGGCGACCGACTCCGGCGCGCCGAACTTCAGGCGCAGCATGGCGAGCGCCGAGCCCAGGCCGAGGTAGCCCATGCCGTGGCGGCGCTTGCGCTGGATCTCTTCGCGCTGCTGCGGCAGCGGCAGGCCGTTGATCTCGACGACGTTGTCGAGCATGCGCGTAAAGATCGCGACCACCTCGCGGTACGCGTCCCAGTCGAACCAGGCACACTCGCCGAACGGCTCGCGCACGAACTTCGTGAGGTTGACCGAACCCAGCAGGCAGGCGCCGTAGGGCGGTAGGCCCTGTTCGCCACAGTTGTGCGCGTGCAGGCCGTTGGCATCGAAGGTGTTGGCACCGGGTACCTGCACGTCATACACGTCCCCGATGCCGTCAGGCGCCACGGTGGTAACGCGTGCGGTGAAGCGCTCACGGTTCAGTTCGCGCCGGTAACTCGCGAGCGCCCGTTCGAGGCGTGCGGCCTTGCTGCTGTCGGCGAAGCCGATCAGCTCATGGAAACGGTGCAGATTCTCGCCACTGACGACAAGCTCGTGTTGTGGTTTGACGGCGTATTCGGCATAGCCGCCCCTGCCATCGGGCAACCGGCTGAAGCCGGCGCTCCGGCGATCCCGATAAATGACCGAGGCGACCCCGAGGCGCAGCAGCATGCGTTGGGCGGCCTGAAGCCTTGGGAGGTCCGACTGCGCCAGCCGCACGCTCACGCCTTTGGCCTGATCGCCCTGCACGGAGCCATCCGTGTCGAACAGGCCGCGCAGGAAGCCGCGATAGGATTCGCTCGAGCCGCGCTCAATCGCCGGTGTGATGGCCTTGTCACCCGGGCGCATGCCGACCCGTTCGGCAAGCGACTTCAGGGCGCTGAGCGAAAGGCGGTACTCGTCGCGGCCAGTTACCGCATGCCAGCCAGTGAAATCGGCGCGGTGGGGCAGGGTCTTCGCTGCGCGTAACGCCTCCTCCATAACAGCGCGCACGCCCCCGGGCAGATCGCCGTCGCTTCCGTTGACCGTGGCGGCGGTTTTCCAGACGGACAGAACCGCCTCATCGGCCTTCAATGTGCCGTCACCGACGAGCAGCCCGAGCAGGTAACCCTGTTCATAGCTGAGTTCCCCGGCCCAGGCGGCATTGCTTCTATGGTCGTTAAGCAGGACTCGGTCGCCGGGCTTGATCTCGCCTGCCGCGCACCATTCAGTTTCGGTGACATACCGGGTGAAATGCATGACCCGGCGCAGACGATGATCTGCGGTGAGTCGCAGGTCGTAGCCTTCTGCCGTTTCCAGGCGCACCACTGCCTTGGTTGCGGTCCGGAAGAAGCCATCGGCGCCGCTTGCATGATCCACGCCGTCCACGCGCGCCAGGAACGGGCGCCCGATCAGTTCGCGCACCCGGCGCGGACCCTCGGCCGTGTGCACCCAGGTATCTGCTGTGACGCATGGGTTGGTCGCGCGGATGTTCTCGCACCACCAGTTGTTGTTCAACTCGTTATACTGGTCAATGAGGATGAACCCCGGCTCGGCGTAGTCGTAGGTCGAGGCCATGATGAGGTCCCAGAGCCGGCGCGCGCGGATGTTCTTGTACACCCGGCACGCGACCAGGCCGTCCTCGTTGGCTACATAACCGTCCGTGACCGGCCACGGCCGCCAGATCACCTTCTCCGGGTCGGCGAGATCGGTCTTCTCGGCTTCGACCTCGCGCGCCGTCAGGGGGAACGCGAGCGGCCACAGACCGTCGCCTTTAACCGCCCGCATGAATTCGTCGGTGATGAGGCAGGAGAGATTGAACTGCCGCAGCCGCCCGCCCTCGCGTTTGGCGCGGACGAAGTCCATGATGTCCGGGTGCGCGATGTCGAAGGTGCCCATCTGCGCCCCGCGTCGCCCGCCCGCGGAGGAGACGGTGAAGCACATGGCGTTGAAGATATCCATGAAAGAGAGGGGACCGGAGGTGTGCGCGCCGGCCCCACTCACGAACGCCCCTTTGGGGCGGAGGGTAGAAAATTCATAACCAATTCCGCAACCCGCCTTCAACGTGAGCCCCGCCTCATGCACGGAGCGCAGGATCCCGTCCATCGAGTCGGGGACGGTGGGCGCCACGGTGCAGTTAATGGTGGAGGTCGCGGGCTTGTGCTCCCGGGCGCCGGCGTTGGAGATGATGCGCCCGCCGGGGATCGCGCCGTTCAACAGCGCCCACAAGAACTTCTCGAACCATATCGCGCGCTTCTCGGGCGTGGCCTCCACGTCCGAGAGCGCCTGCGCGACGCGCGCCCAGGTGCCGTGGATTTCCTGGTCGACGGGATCGCCGGCCTTGGTCTTGAGACGGTACTTCTTGTCCCAGATATCATAAGAAGCGGGTTGCAGGGGAATTTCGGGGGTAACGGCCTGTTGTGGCTGTAATTGGACGGCTTCCATCAACGACCTCCATGAACGCTGTGGTGGGGCACGGGCGGTGCCTGAATAGTTATTTTTTATGTCACCACAATATATTGTGGTGACGCCGAAGATTAGACCCATCATATTGTGGCTGTCAAGCCGTTAAACGGGACATCCGGACGCGCGAATTTTTCTGGGATTTTCCCGGTAAACAGGGGAAGGTCGCGAAGGCTAATCGGCCGCAATACGACGCGCGAGTAATGACGCAAGCTCCGCGGGCGCGGTGGCGGCGCGGGTGTCGATCGTGAGGCTATGGGCGAGCTCATCGGCGCCGAGCGGTTCCTGTGTGGCGAGCTGGTGCTCGAGCACGGCGATATCGGCCTCGGAGGCGTCGCTCCCCGGGCGTGCGCGCACGCGCTGACGCAGGACTTCTTCCGGCGCCTGCGCCGTGAGAATCACGAACGGGACACGCAGCGCCTCCGCGAGGTCGCGCAGCATCCCGCGCTGCGCGTGCTTGAGAAACGCGGCGTCCACCATGACGGTCAAACCCGCCGCGAGAATCGCGCGTGCCAGTTCTGCCAGCCGCTCATAGGTCCGGCGACTCGTCTCGGCGGCGTAAAGCCCGGTTTCGATCCCCGAGTCGCTGCGCGCCCGAGCGGTGAGACCGTGCAGACGCTTGCGCTCGATGTCGCTGCGCACGCGGATACTTTCATAGTGTTCGAGCAGCGTCTGCGTGAGCGTGGTCTTGCCGGAGCCGGAAAGCCCGTGGGTAATAATCAGCGCCGCGGTCGATGGCCGCGTGTAACGCTCGGCGAGCGCGGCGTAACCGCGGTACTCGCGTTGCACCGAATCGCGCTCCTGCGGCCCGAGATCCGGCTGGCCGAGGCGGATGGCGCAGACCTTGGCCCGCACCAGCGCCCGGTACACCTGGTAAAAGCGCAGGAGCCTCAGGCCCTCGTAGTCGCCGGTGTGCTCGAGGTAGGCGTTGAGCAGCCGCCGGGCGAGATCCGGGCGCCCGCGGTCGTCGAGGTCCATGACGGCGAAGGCGAGCTCGTTCATAACGTCGATCCAGCGCAGGTTCTCGTTGAATTCGAGACAGTCGAACAGCACGACGTCTTCATCGAGCAACACCATGTTGGCAAGATGCGCGTCGCCGTGACATTCGCGGATGAAACCCTCCCGCTTGCGCCCGGGCAGCGCCTCCGCGAGCGCGCCGTAGCGGCGCGCGGTCCAGGCCTCCAGGCGCTCGAGCCGTTCGAGATCGTCGGCACCGCCGATGCGCCGGCGGATCTGCTCGAAGTTCTGGCGCATCGGCGCGTACACCGCCTCGGGTGCGCCGAAGGGGCTGTCGGGGGCCGCCACCGCGATGCGGGCGTGAAACTCGGCGAGCTCCCGCGCCAGCAGGTCGATGTGCCCGGGCTTCAATTCCCCGCGCGCCAGCACCTTGTCGAGCCGCGCCTCCTGGGGAAACCGCGCCATCTTCACGGCGTACTCGAACGCCGCGCCGGCGCCGTCAAGCTGCGGCGATTCGGGGGTGCCGGCGATCGGGACGACGACGAGGTAAAGCCCGGGCGCGAGCCGCCGGTTCAAGCGCAGCTCCTCTTCACAGTAGAGGCGGCGCTTCTCCAGCGTGCTGAAGTCGAGGAAACCCAGGTCGAGCGGCTTCTTGATCTTGTAGGCATAGGGGCCGGCGAGCACGACCCAGGAGATGTGCGTCTCGAGCAGCTCGATGCGCTCGACCGGATGGCCGTAGCGCGCGGGGTCGAGCAGCGCCTCGATGAGCGGGGGATGTGTCGCGGTCACGGCGCTCGCCTCCCTTGAGAACATTCACCGCAGAGAAAGCGAATAGACAGGATTAACAGGATTTCTCAGGATTCACAGGATTAAGACTCAAGACCGACGACTGATGACTGACGACCGTTCCTCTCCTGTTAATCCTGTCCATTCGCTTATTTGTATGCTCTGCGGTTTCGCCGTTGTTCACTTAATAAGTTTTTCTCTGCGCACTCTGCGTCCTCTGCGGTGAGATATCTTTCCCTACAAACTATACCCGAAACTCCGTTCAAAGCGCGCGTCGAACTCCGCGCGCGTGAAGCGGTGGTTCTGGGTGCCGTGCCGCTCGATCTTGATCGCGCCCATGAGCGAGGCGATGCGCCCGGTGGTCTCCCAATCCAGGCCGTTGAGCAACCCGTAGAGCAGCCCGGCGCGGTAGGCGTCGCCGCAGCCGGTGGGGTCGTTCACCTGCGCGACCGCTGCGGCCGGGATTTCGATCGTGCGCCCGCCGGTGTAGACGCACGAGCCGTGCGCCCCGAGCGTGACGATGAGCCCCTGCACGTAGCCGGCAAGCTCGGTGAGCGATTTCTCGGTGCGCTCCTGCGCGAGTTCCGCCTCGTAGTCGTTCAGCGTGACCCAGGTCGCCTGCTCGAAAAAGCCGAGCAGGTCGTTACCGTCGAACAGCGGCATGCCCTGACCGGGGTCGAAGATAAACGGGATGCCGGCCTCGGCGAACTGCCGAGCGTGCTGGATCATGCCCTCGCGCCCGTCGGGCGCGACAATCCCGAGCTTCACCCCGTCGGCCGCGGTCACCCGCAGCTCGTGCGAGCGGTTCATCGCGCCCGGGTGGAAGGCCGTGATCTGGTTGTCGTCCAGGTCGGTGGTGATGAAGGCCTGGGCGGTATAGGTATCCGCGCACACCTTAATAAAGCGCCGGTCTATGCCCCAGCGGTCCATCCACTCGGCATAGGGCCCGAAGTCGCGCCCGACCGTGCCCAGGGGCAGCGGTTCGGCCCCGAGGAGTTTCAGGTTATAGGCGATGTTGCCGGCGCAGCCGCCGAACTCGCGCCGCATCTCCGGCACCTGGAACGAGACGTTTAAAATATGCACCTTGTCCGGCAGGATGTGGTTCTGGAACCGGTCGTTAAAGACCATAATCGTGTCGTACGCGAACGAGCCGCAGATCAGAGCGGACATGGGGAATCCTTATGGTTGTCGTATTCGGCGCGGGCAATGTTACAGAAAAACGCCGCAGTGTCGAAGGCCATGATGGTTCAGCCTAAAAATCGCCTATGCAAGCCACAGAGCTCGCAGACAACCCGGAGATTCAAGGCATTGCGGTATTGGGCGGGCTTACCCGTCGGGTGAAAACAGCAGGGCGCGCAACCCGATGATTGTTCTCTGTGACCTCCATGCTCTCCGTGGTGAACTGCTTTTTTGGGGTTCAACCGCGCGCCGGATTTGGTTATGCTGTGCCCATCCAGCGGAGGAGCTCATGTATCTCAAGCATAAAAAGTCCGGCGATCTCGTGGAGGTGCTCGACCTCGAGGCGCTGTTCGACCCCTTTCAGTCGGGCGTCCGCGGGCGCTTCCACGCCGGCGAGGAGCTGCAGGAGCCGGCGACGTTCGAGAAAACCGGGCTCGTGTTTCCCTCCGGGGAGGGCCTGCCGCGCTGCTGGACCGACGCGCATTATCGCGAGAAGTCGTAACGCGCGCGTTTTTCTCGCGTTTCGGCGATCCAGGTTCTGACTCGCCCCGGCGGCGGTCGCATGGTACGAAACACACTCCATCCGGTATTGGGACCGCCGTGTTGCGTCACCTGTGCTTTTTTTTCGGCGGGTAGTCGCGCGCGGTCTCGTCGCCGAGCGACCGATAGTAAGGCTCGGAGCTTACGAGTTATCCCTCGACTTTGAGGACGCGGGCCTTGCCGGCGCGGTTGCGCGGGTCGAATCCCGATCAGTTCCAGTTTCTTGCGCACGGCTAATGACGCGGCATGGTTGGGGACATGGCGTAGACCGACCGTCCCGGTACGCCATTATCTTTCCGCTCATCGCGTACCCGCGTGGGCAAAAATGGGACCGATAGCGCGACCGGACCCGGTAATTCCCGGTCCCGGTCAAGGACGCAGTTTGAAGTGTGGCTCTGATTCGCCTTGATCCCACCCGTGACTTGCTTTCTGTCGAGCCGCCTTCGGCGGCGCTTAAAAGCTACTTGTGGGTGGCTGACCCACGGCAGGTAACTTTCTTTTGCG
>MFSU01000040.1:20575-24460 GCA_001785115.1 Candidatus Muproteobacteria bacterium RBG_16_65_34 | reverse complement strand
AATTGTGCAGGTTGGTGTCGCTGTCGCGCTTGGCGACCGCGCTGCCCAGCACCTCCATCAGCTCGATGTTGCCGCGCAGCAGCCCCCGGGCGTAGCGGATCAGATCCCGGTTGAGCGCGATGATGATCGGATAGAGCAAGGCCGTCGTCACGAACACGACCACGACCACCAGCACCAGCGAGCGGATAAGGTCGCGGACGATGTTGCTCAGCGTCGCGTCGTCAACCTGGTATACCCCCTCGAAATAGCCGAGCGGCTCGCCGGCCTCGCCCTTCATCGGCGCGACCACCTGGAGAAAGAGCCTGCCGCCGATCAGAAACTTCTTGTACTGCATGGCGTCCTTCAGCGGGAAGCCGTGCGCGTGGGCGTTGATCCGCGCCTCGACCGCCTCCTTGCCGGCGCCGATGGACTCGAGGATGAGCCGCTTGTCGGTTCCGTAGATCTCGACCACCACGAAATGCCGCTCGATCAGTGCCTCGCTTTTGCGCTGCAACTGCGCGAGCCGATCCGCTCGATCGATGCGGATAAAATCCGCGGATGTGAAAACGCCCGACTCCCTGAGCGCCAGACCCAGCACGAACTCGTCGATCTTCTCCGTCTCGAGGTAAAGCACGACCGCGCCGATCGCCGCGGACAGCAACAGCCAGCCGAGGAACAGGCGGCCGAGGACCTTCTTGTGGATCTGCGGAATCATGCCGTCTCGTCAATCCCGAAGCCCGTCCTACGCGGGGGTATCTGGCGCGGACTTCGTTAAGTGCGCCCGCCCAGGGGGTAGAGCGGCGCGCCGCGCGTCGCCCAATTGTAACCAAGGTCATACAGCGGCGCCCCCTCCGGAGACGGCCGGCGCAGCGCCGCAGACGAAGCGCCGGAACCGCGGAAATCCGGGTAACCCGCTCGGAACTCCTGCGCGTCTTGCGGCTGGAATAATCCCATGTGCGGCGGCGCGGAAACCTAAAGACGGCGACAAGGTGTGGCGGATTTTCTTCCCGAATCCAAAAGCCATGTTGCCCTGCGCCCTAAGGACGGCGGGGTCGCATGGCTGTCTTGGGGCCGGCGCGAGAACGAACGCACGGCGCTCTCCCGGGGCGGTTGGGCGCGGCTCGAAGCAAAGACCGGGCTACCCCCGGTCTTCGGGCAACAAAAAACCCGCAGCGCCTTTCGGTGCTGCGGGTTTTCTTTTACCACGACCGCCCGCTTTACTGCCGCGCCTTCAGGCGTGCGATGCGCTCATCGAGCGGCGGGTGCGACATGAACAGGCGCGCAAAACCACCCTTCGTTCCGCCGGAGATACCGAAGGCCGCCATCTGCTCGGGCAGCGCCGCCGGCTCGTGCGCGGCCTTGAGACGCTCGAGCGCGGCGATCATCTTGCCGGTGCCGGCGAGGCGCGCGCCGCCCGCATCCGCACGGAACTCGCGCTGGCGGCTGAACCACATGACGATGGTGCTCGCCAGGATGCCGAGCACGATCTGCGCGATCAGGCTGGAAACAAAGAAGCCGATGCCGAGCCCCTCGCGCTCGTTCTTGAGAATCACCCGGTCCACCACATAGCCGATCACGCGCGACAGCACGATCACGAAGGTGTTCACCACGCCCTGGATGAGGGCGAGCGTCACCATGTCGCCGTTCGCCACGTGGCTGATCTCATGTCCCAGCACCGCCTCGGCCTCGTCCTTGTCCATGGCGGCGAGCAACCCGGTGCTCACCGCGACCAGGGCGTTGTTGCGGCTCATGCCGGTGGCGAAGGCGTTGATGTCGGGCGCCTCGTAGATCGCCACCTCGGGCATGCCGATGCCGGCCTGCTTGGCCTGCCGGCGGACGGTGTCGACGAGCCACTGCTCGGCGCTGCCGCGGGGGCTCGCGATCACCTGGGCCCCGGTCGCCTTCTTCGCCATCCACTTCGACATGGCGAGCGAGATGAAGGAGCCGCCGAACCCGAGCACGGCCGCGAAAATCAGCAGCGCCTCGAGATTGAACCCACCGGGAATCTCCTGCACCCCGAAGAAATTCATGATGAGGCTGGCGGAAATGCTGAGCACCAGCAGCACCGCGATGTTGGTCAGCACGAACAGAAAAATGCGTTTCATAGGTCCAATACTCCGTGTGGTTTCGGTCTTTGCTGAACGGATTAGATGGGGTTTGCCGGGCTCGGGTTCAACTCTCGAGGGTCCGCGCCACGTATTTTAGCCCATAACCCTCCCTCCAGGGTCAAGCGCCGCGGCCGGGGAATCCGCGCGGAAACCCGCGGAAACGCGGGTCGGGTACCGCCGCGCGCGTATTCGGGCGCAAAACCCCGCCCTTCGTCAAACCGGCATGCCCGCAAACCGCGGCTATATTTATTCTTCTGAGACCGGCGTAGCGGCACGGGAGTCCGGGCGGTATGAATGAACTGCGGCAGAAGTCTCCGGGCGCGGCGCAAAAGGAGGCGCTGATCTCGCTGACCGCGCTCGCCTTCATAGAGGAACACGCGCTGCTGCCCCCGGAAAAGCTCGCCGACGCCCGCGGCAGCCTCCAGGCGCTGTTCCTGCGCGCGAGCGGCGAGGAGACGCTGCTGCGCAAACTCATCGAGATCCTGCGCTCCACGCGCAGCGTGCAGCGGTCCTTCGCCCGCGTGGCCGACATCCTGACGGGCGTCGGGCGCGCCGTCACCACCATCGGCGCGAAGATCGCCGCCCTGCGCACGACGCTCGATGCGCTCAAGGTCTCGGCCGAGGAGAACGCGGCGTTCGTCGGGCCGTTTCTCTCCTTCTCGCTCGAGCTCCAGTTTCACATCGAAGACACTCAGCGCCGTCTCGCACAGTACCTCGAATTCAAAGAGCAGGAGGCGCGCGCGGGCCAGGTGTACCACATCGCCCGCGAGGCCCGGGCGCAGCTCAAGGAGCGGCTCGCGGGCGGGTTGGCGGCGCACGCCCGCGGCGAGGTCGAGCAGCGCATCAAGCAGGAGGTGGTCTCGGCCTTCGACTACAGCGGGGCCGAAGGTAACTTCAGACGCGCCCGACGGCAGGCGCAGGCCGAGGAAAACGAGATCCGCGCGCTGCTCGATGACCTTAAGCTCAGGTGCCGCATGGCCCAAAATCCGGAGACACGCGCGCCGCTGCCGTGGACCGCACGCCTGCGCGCGCCGGTGTACGGCGATGTGTTCACGATGTTCGACCGCGCGCTCTACCGTCACCCGCGGCTTGAGGTGATCGCCGACGCCGTACTCGAGCTCTTCAGGCTCTATCAGCATGCCTACGGCATGTTCCGCCTCGACTTCGAGAACCTGAGCCGGTCCATCGAAACCATGAGCGAGAACCCCGAGACCTACTTCGAGGCGAAGGAGGAGGACACCGATATCCGCAGCAAGCGCGAGAAACTGCGCCGCATCGAGGGGCTGGTGCCGTTTCTCGAGCGCAGCGCCGAGATCCTGCGCGCCAACAGCTCCGAGCCCTACAGCCGCTTCTCGCAGCGGGTCTCCGATCTCATCCCCCAGCCCGAGGCGCCCTGGATCCATATCGCCGCAGAACTGCTGCATGCCAAGGTGGTCGGAGAGGCGGAGCTGAGCGCGGGAGGGGTGAGGGGTGAGGACTGAGGACTGAGTTTTACGGATCACCGATTACCGACCACGACTGACGACTGACAACTCACGAGCACTGAGGGGTGAGGGGCTTACTCAGGGAATCGGCTCACTGCGGAGCGCGCAGAACGCAGAGAAAAGCCAAGATAATGGACAGGATTTACAGGATTAGGGCTAGAAGCTGAAACTATTCGTTTTGGAGATTTTTTGCCTTCAAGAACCAATCCTGTAAATCCTGTCCATCTTGATTTTCTCTGTGCCCTCTGTGCCCTCTGTGCCCTCTGTGCCCTCTGTGCCCTCTGTGTCCTCTGTGTCCTCTGTGTTCTCTGTGT
>MFSU01000040.1:12120-20538 GCA_001785115.1 Candidatus Muproteobacteria bacterium RBG_16_65_34 | reverse complement strand
TGTGTTCTCTGTGGTGAATGCCCTTCAGGAAATCGGCGCGCCGCAGCGCCAGCAGATCTCGAAGCCCTGGGGATTTTGCTCGCCGCAGGCGGGACAGGCGCGCGTCACGGCGGAAGGCTCGGTGCGCTCGTACGTGCGAATGAGCTCCTCGGCGCGCACGGCATCCGCGTCATTGATGAGCCAGACCTCCGGGTAGGCGTGGGTGAACGGGATCTCGCCCAGCGCGCCTTGTGCGTGCTCGTTGAACACGCGCGCCTCGATACCCGCCTGCTCAAGCAACTGCTTGAGCAGATAGGCCTCCGGCAGGTTCGCGGCGGAGCAGAGCCGGCGCATACGGTCATTTAGGTATGAGATTCGAGGGACGAGGGGGGTCAAACCTTTTGCTCTTGCCTTCCCCTCGCACCTCGTACCTCGCCTCTCGTCCCTATTCCAAGCGGAAGCCGATCTTGAGCTTGACCTGGTAGTGCGCGACCTTGTCGCCCTCGATATGGCCGCGCGTCTCCACCACCTCGAACCATTCGAGATGGCGGATGGTCTTCGCGGCGCGGGCGATGGCGTTCTGTATGGCCGCATCGGTGCCCTGCGCGGATGAACCCACCAGCTCTACCGTCTTGTACACATGCTCGCTCATGGCCTGCTCCTCTCTTTGGGTTGTCCGGATTTGGATTCGTTGCGCGTGCCGATCAGATCGTGAAGCGCTGCGGCAGGAACTCCTCCGTCGGCGCGAGCGCGGCGAACAGTCCATCCAGCATGAACTGCACCGCGAGCGCCGCGAGGATCACGCCCAGCACGCGGCCGATCACGTTCGCGCCGGTCTCGCCCATGAGGCGCATGATCCGCGCGGAAAAAAGCAGCGACGCCAGCGTTATCAGCAGCACCAGCGCGAGTACGGCGAGCACCGAGGCGATGACGACCGGATCGTCGCCGCGCTCGCCGACCATGAGCAGCACCGTGGTGAGCGCGCCGGGGCCGGCGATGAGCGGGATGGCGAGGGGAAAGACGGAAATGTCCTTCTTCGACTTCGCCTCCTTCTGCTCGCGTGCCGTGGTGCGCACCCCCGACGGCCGGGCGAATACCATGTCCACGGCGAGCAGGAACAGGAGGCTGCCGCCCGCGATCTGAAACGAGGCGAGCCCGATCCCGAGCGCGCGCAGCAGCGCGTCGCCCGCAAACACAAAGACCACCAGAATCGCCGCCGCGATGGCGGTGCCGCGCAACGCCGTCCGGCGCCGGGAGAGGGCCGAATCCCCATGGGTCAGGGCCGCAAAAATGGGCGCCAGGCCGACCGGGTCGACCACGACGAACAACATGATGAAGTAATCGAGCAACAGATCCGGCACGGCGCGCCCGCAGTATATGTGGAAAGCGCTAATGTACCTGCCGGAGGGGGAATTGCAAAATTGCGGGCAAAAAATACCGCCGCCCAATGCACGATCGCCAGGGAGAGAAGGCGACCGTGTGCGGAACCGGGCGGCGGTTGGCCCTCGAGTTGAGGCAAACTACGGAAGAAACTTTCGCAAAACCCACCGCCGGCCTCATTGACCTAGGTCAAACTGGGCGACGCGCGGGGTTCTAGAATGGATTCGGTAACAGAGGATCATCCATCGGGTCGGTCGTGGCCGAAAAGGAGGCGCTCATGTCGATAGGCGAAATCTGCAATCGCGAGGTGGTGTTCATTCGGCGGGATGCCGGCATCCTGGAGGCGGCGCAATTGATGCGCCAGTATCACGTGGGCGACCTCGTGGTGGTCGACGCCAAGCAAGGCGGGCGCAGGCCCGTCGGTATCGTCACGGACCGGGACCTCGTCATCGAGGTCATCGCCGAGGGCGTCGATATGAGCAAGGTCGCGGTCGAAGACGTCATGAGCTTCGAGTTGGTAACCGCGCGCGAGGAGGACGATATCCTCGACACCATGAAGCGCATGCGCGCCAAGGGCGTGCGACGCGTCCCCGTGGTGGACGGCGACGGCGCGCTCGTGGGCATCCTGTCCGTCGACGACCTGCTCGAGCTGCTCGCCGAGGAGATCACCGACCTCGCCAAAATCATCACGCGCGAGCAGGTGCGCGAGAAGGAAAAACGGAAATAGCCGCGCGCCGACGTGTGTGCCGCGCGCGCCCGAGACCGGAGCTATCCGCCCGAGGCCAGCTTGTGCGCCCGGCGGGTGGTCTCCGGCAGCCGATACTTGGTCGTGCAGCGCAGCACGTACTCGATGGCGGTTTCGAGGCTTACGCGGTGACCGACGGAGACATATACCGGCTTCACGCCCACGCGCGTGCGCAACACCGCGCCAATTATTTCGGATGAGGGCTGATCTCCCTCACCCTTTGCCCTCTCCACCCTCACCCTCATTCCCTCTCCCGGTGGGAGAGGGAGGCGAGCCGATGCGCGCGTGGCGCGCACTCCTTCACTTTGGGAGAGGGGAAGTTGGCGAGAATCTCCATTCCGGTCGGGCCGGGGTGAGGGTGTATCCGTCAGCGGCACCCAACTGCCCTTGGCCTGCGCCAGATTGCCGTGCTCGCCTATCAGGCGCGACTTGGCCACCCCGATGCTCGGAATATCGGTCAACACGCCCAGATGACAGGCGAGACCGAAACGCCGCGGATGTGCGATCCCCTGCCCGTCGCACAAGAGCAGATCGGGTTCGGTCTTGAGTCGCTCCATCGCCGCCAGCACCGCCGGAATTTCGCGAAACGACAAATAACCCGGCACATACGGAAACTGCGTCGGCTTGCGCGCCAGCGCCTGCTCGCGCAACTCCAGGCTCGGAAACTCCAGCACCACGACTGCGGCACGCGTGACCGCGCCATCCTTTTCGAACCCAACATCAATCCCGGCGACGGTCCTCACCTTCCCGAGCCGATTTTTGGCAATGACGTTGCCGCGCAGCGCTTCCTGGACTGCCTTGGCTTCGGCGACAGTTTTCGGCCAGGAATGAATGAAATAGGTCTTCAAGACGGCAGCCTGCATCGAGCGATGTACAGCATCTTTGCTGCGCAGGAATCATACCCGATGAAAAGCAAACGGATACGGAACCTATGAAATCGTTGGCAATCCGCCGGCGATTCGGGTATCGTGGCGCCCGACGGTGTGGTTCGGGTGCAACTTTCCTGATCCTGCCGTGTGGCTCATCGCTCTCTGACCCTCCTTCTGGTTTCAGGCTCCTTCTGGAATTTCAGCAATAAAACGGTTGGCGACTGATGTTTCTGCGCCAGTAGTTTTGTTGCTGCCGTTGCCTTGAATACAGGTAACGACTGCGGCTTTGCTGCATGCGTTTTCGTTATCTGATATTTCAAGGAATCAACGTGACTTTCGAAAAACTGGCTTTACACCCTGCTATTCTCCAAGCGATCGTCGAAAGCGGCTATACCACACCCACGCCGATCCAGGCGCAGGCGATCCCGCAGGCGCTCGCGGGCCATGACCTCATGGCCTCGGCCCAGACCGGCACCGGCAAGACCGCCGCGTTCGTACTGCCGAGCCTACAGCGGTTAAGCACGCCCTCGGCAGTCAGCTCCCGCGGACCGCGGGTGCTGGTACTCACGCCGACGCGCGAGCTCGCCAACCAGGTGACGGATGCCGCCGCGAAATACGGCAGACACATGCGCTTTCGCATCGGCAGCATCGTCGGCGGCATGCCCTACCCGCCGCAGATGCGGCTGCTGTCGCAGCCGCTCGATATCCTCGTCGCCACACCCGGCCGCCTGCTGGATCATATGGAACGCGGGCGCGTGGATTACTCGCGCCTGGAGGTGTTGGTGCTGGATGAGGCCGACCGCATGCTCGACATGGGCTTCATCCATGCAGTGGAGAAAATCGCCGCCGCCACGCCCAAGGGCCGCCAAACGCTGCTGTTTTCCGCCACCCTCGAAGGCAATGTGGCGAAGCTCGCAAGCCGCCTGCTGAAGAACCCCAAGCGCATCCAGATCGCCACCGCGCAGGAGCGCCACGAGCAGATCGAGCAGCGCCTGCACCACGTCGACGGCGGCGATCATAAGCGCGAGCTGCTCGCGCGCCTGTTGTCCGACGGCGCGGTCGACAAGGCGATCGTGTTCACCGCCACCAAGCGCGGCGCCGACCGACTGGCAAAAACGCTGCACGCCCAGGGACATCCGGCGGCGGCGCTGCACGGTGACATGAACCAGAACCAGCGTAACCGCGCCGTCCATGGCCTGCGCACCGGCCACGTGCGGCTGCTCGTGGCGACCGACGTCGCCGCGCGCGGGCTGGACGTCAGCGGCATCACCCATGTGATCAACTACGACATGCCGAAGAGTCCGGAAGACTACGTGCACCGCATCGGGCGCACCGGGCGCGCCGGCGCCAAGGGCGTCGCGATCTCGTTCGCGAGCCCCGAGGACCGGGGCCAACTGCGCGATATCGAGCGCTACACCCGCCAGGGCATACCGGTTCATGTGGTCGCCGGCCTGGAGCCGACCATCGCCCCCGGCCATCGGCAACCCCAAAACCGGCCGCGGCAGGAAGCGCACCGCCATAACGGAACCGGGAAGAAACCCGCGCACCGCGGTTCCGGGCACGCCGGTGCCGGGCACCCCAGGCGCAACGAAACCGCCCAGCGTCCGCAAGCGCAACGCCACGACCGCAAGGACTTCCGGCGCAGCGGCAGCGGCCCGCAGCTCTGATAAACCCCGGCCAACGCCGCGCCGGGCCCCGCCGGGGCCCGGCGCATCTTGTTGGCAGGCGGCGCATCGGCGTATAGTTTGCCCCGGATACCGTGCAACCCCCCGATTCCGCGACAGACCCGTTCTGCCCAAACTCGAGGATTGTTCCAGCGGTTCCGTTCCCTACCATCCAGGAGATATGCTCAATGAATATTTTTGTCGGTAACCTGTCGCGCGATGTCACTGAGGAAGATCTGCGACAGGCGTTCAGTGCCTACGGCAAGGTCGACAAGGTCAGCGTCCTTAAAGATAAGTTCAGCGGTGAGCCGCGCGGTTTCGGTTTCGTCGAGATGGAATCCAAGGCCGAGGCCCAGGCGGCGATCAATGGCATGAACCAAAAAGACCTGAAAGGCCGCGCACTGAACGTGAACGAGGCCCGTCCCAAGACCGAGCGCGCGGGCGGTGGTGGTGGCGGTGGTGGTGGCGGCGGCCGCGGCGGTTGGGGCGGCGGTCGTAGCGGTGGTGGCGGTGGCGGCGGTCGTAGCGGTGGTGGTGGCGGTGCCGGCGGTGGTGGCGGCCGGCGCGGCTGGTAAGCAGCATTATTCCGCCGGCCGCGTGGCGTCTGTCCGCGCGACCGGCGGTTCCCTACTCCTGCAAATCATCTTCTGCGAGCGCAAGGTCGTGCGCCCGCTTCAAACCTGTCCCCCTGCGTCGCTGGCCCAGGTGCTTGCGGCCGCACCGGACCTGGCTTAACTTTCTCAGACTCAGCTTTCTCATCTCGGATCTGTCTGCGGATCATGACGGCGCGCGTACGCATCCTCCCAAGCCGGCACGAGTTTACCGCCGAAGGCAACGACACGATCCTCGATGCCGCGTTGCGCTCCGGGCTTGCGCTCGACTACGGGTGCAGCAACGGCAACTGTGGGCTTTGTAAGGCGCACGTGGTCTCGGGCGAGACGTCCAAGCTGCGCCCGCACGACTACCGGATCACCGAGGCCGAGAAGACGGCGAACACCGTGCTCATGTGCTCGTACGGCCCCGTCTCCGATCTCGTCCTGGAGGCGCTGGAAGCCCATGGCACGCGGGACATCCCGCGTCAGAAAGTCGCCACCCGCGTGCGCAGCAAGGAGCAGCTCACCGAGGACATCCTGCTGCTGCGCCTCCAGACCCCGCGCACGCAGCGCCTGCGCTTCCTCGCCGGCCAGTCGGTGACGCTCTCGACGAACGGCGCGGCGCGCGAATACCCCATCGCGAGCTGCCCGTGCGACGACCGCAACCTTGAGTTCCACGTGCGCCGCACGAACGAGCCGTTCTCCGAGCACGTCTTCGGGCGGGTGCGCTGCAACGATGTGGTCAACCTCGAAGGGCCGCGCGGGGACTTCGTGCTGGATGAGAGCTCGAAGCGCCCGCTCCTCTTCCTCGGCTACGACACCGGTTTTGCGCCGGTGAAGAGCCTGATCGAGCACGCCATGGCGCTCGATACGGCCGAGTCCTTAAACCTTTACTGGGCCGCGCGCACCGACGGCGGTCATTACCTGCGGAATCTCTGCCGTTCCTGGTGCGATGCGCTCGATAAATTCCACTGTGCGCTGCTTACCGGCGCGCCGGACGACCCCGGATTGCTGCAACCGCTGGCGCGGGAGCAGCCGAGTCTCGCTGCATGCGATGTCTATGTCGCCGGGCCGCACGAGTTTGTCCTGGCGAGCGAGATGTTCCTGCTGGAGCACGGCCTGCCGCAAGCACAACTGCGCACGAGCCGCGTGGAGTGAGGGGCTTATAGCTTATAGCCCTTAGCCTTTAGCTAGAAGCTATCGGCTATCGGCTGAAAACTGAAGGCTGATCGCTTCATTCAAGGTTCTCAATCGTTACCGGCTCGAGCCGGTCGGCTAGCGCAAAGCCGAATATCCGTGCGTAAAAATAAAGCTCGGCCTCCAGGGCGCGTTGGATGTTCTCCGCGCGCCGGAAGCCGTGGGCTTCGTCCGCAAACGGCACATAGGCCACGGGTATGCCCTTCTCGCGCAGCGCCGCCACCATTCGCTCGGTCTGATCCGGCGGCACCGCCTTGTCGTCGAGGCCCTGAAAGAAAATGACCGGCGCGGAAAATCCCTCGATGCGGTGAATCGGCGAACGTTGCCGATAAAGCTCCTGCGCCTGCGGGTACGGCGCGACCAGCCGGTCGAGATAACGCGCCTCGAACTTGTGCGTCTCGCGCGCCAGCGCCTCGAGGTCGCTGACACCGTAGTACACCGCCCCGGCGCGGAACAGATCGTGAAACGCAAGCGCACAGAGCGTGGTGTAGCCTCCGGCACTTCCGCCGCGGATTGCCAGGCGCTTCCGGTCCACAAGCCCACGCGCCACCAGGTAGGTCGCGCCGTACACACAATCCTCGACATCCGCCACGCCCCAAGCGCCGTTGAGGCGCTCGCGGTACGCGCGCCCGTAGCCCGTCGAGCCGCGGTAGTTCACATCGAGCACGGCAAAGCCGCGGCTGGTCCAGAATTGCAGCCGTAAGTTGAACGCGCTCGAGGCCGCGGCCGTCGGCCCGCCGTGCGTGAGCACCAGGAGCGGCGGTCGCTCGTCCTCCGGGGCCTCGAAATCGCGGTTGCGCGGGGGATAGAAAAAGGCGTGGGCCGTCTCGCCGACTCCCGTCGGAAAGCGCATCGCCTGCGGTGTGGAACAATACTCCGGATCGATCGCCTCCCCGCCCGAGAGTTTGAGCGTCTCGAACGAACGATCCGCGAGGTTAAGCCGCACGATCGCGGGCGCGAGCTCGGGCGATGCGCCGGCAAAATAAACGCGCTGCTCCGAGGCGGCGACGAAACCGATCTCGGTATAGGGCGTCTCGATCTCGGAAAAATTCCCCGAGGCCGTATCGATAACTCCGAGACGCCAGAAGCCGTCCTCGCAGAAGGCGCAGACAAGCCCCTCCTCGGAGGCAAAACCGTAGGTCGACGTTCCGAAGACCCATTGCGGCAGGCCGAACTCGGCGGCGCGCGGTGCGACGGCCTCGATGCGCCCGTCGCGGTGACGGTAAAGATTCCACCAGCCGGTGCGGTCCGAGACAAAATAGAGTGTGCCGTCCGGGCCGAACTGCGGCTGGAACACCGACTCGTCCTCGCCGCCCGCAATACGCTGCGGCGCGCGGAGCGAACCGTCGGGCGCAAGCTCCGCGAGCCAAAGCTCCGTACCGTCCCAGGGCATGTTCGGATGGTTCCAGGAAAGCCACGCAAGCCGCCGGCCATCGGGGCTCAGGCGCGGCGTCGAGTAAAAGTCCGCGCCCCGCGCCAGAACCCGGAGCGGCGTTTCGCCGTGCACATCGAGCGCAACGAGATAGCTCTCGGGCTCATGATCTGCGGCGGTATGGTCCTCGCACACGCAGATGAGCCGCGCGCGTGGCTTGTCTACAACGATATCGGCGTAGCGCAACGCCGCCTCGGGTGTGATGGGGCGCGGCGCGGCGCCCGGCTCCAGCCGGTAGAGCCGATGGTCGCGGTAGTGAGAAAAATAAATGATGCCGTCGGAGACCATGAACGCGCCGCCGCCGTACTCGTGCACGCGCGAGCGGGCGTTGTAAGGCGCGGGCAGCACATCCTCCGTGCGCGCGCCGCTGGATCGCACGATGACATTACGCCCGCCCTCCGCCGGCCGCGACTCGGTCCAATACGCGTCCGCGCCGTCGCACACGATCTGACCGAAGCTGACCGCTCCGGCGACGACGAGATCGGATGTGATTGGCGACTTCCAGGAACCGTAAGGCGCGCCGCGCGGCGACATAGAATAAAAATGGACAGGATTAACA
>MFSU01000040.1:0-12102 GCA_001785115.1 Candidatus Muproteobacteria bacterium RBG_16_65_34 | reverse complement strand
GCCTTTAGCCTTTAGCCTTTAGCCTTTAGCTAGAAGCCGAAAAGTGCTAACAGGTATCAGTTCTTTGTCGAGAAAGCCCTCCTCTCTCCCGACAAAAACCGAACCCCGGCAGAGGCGGTAACAGCAAAACCAACGCATTCTGGATACGGACTTCCACGGGCACGGTGTCCCCCAAGCGTGCGATTTTCGAGTTTCTAAAAGACCGCCGGCTCATCGATCGTTTAGAGTGCCGGACTGCCCACGAGCGCCGAGATTACCTGGTGGCACAGGTGAGGGCGCGGAAATACTTAGTTCACCCTTCACGATTTTGGGAGGCAACGTAATCTCCCGAGGACCTGTTCTATATGCCAGACACTCTGGATGGAGGTTCTTTAGATGCGCCGTAATTAGGGCGTCCGTTTCGCTCACGGTCGGGTGACCATCTTTGCGGGTCGCTACATAGGCGAGTTCACGGCATATGGCACTCACCCGCTCTTGCACTTCAGACATCGAGGAATAGCGGTGCGCCTCTTCATACATCGCCTCGAAAAGAGGCGTGAGATTGCGGTTTCTGTGTCCGGCACCATAGCAATCACTTCGCGCACCGATCTTTTGCAGGTACGCGAGCCTAACATCTGGAGTGCTGACGTCTGGCACAACATAAATATTGAAATTCCCGGGCTGGAGCCATGACGGCAAAGGACTTCGGAATACGTCCCGTGCTGCTTCGGGATAGTACGGTACTCGGTAAGGTTCTGTCTTAAATCCTAACGACTCTAAAGTCGCCGTCGTTATCTTCGGGTCAGGTGGTCCTCCGTAAATTACGAACGCCTGGCCCATGTCTGTTAGGAAGCCGGCTTCCCAGATATTACGATATCCTGCCTTATACGCAACCACCGCACCAAGTTCGATATTAGCGCGCAATGAAAATACGACGTCTCGCCATTGCACGGGAATCACATACTCACCATTGCTGTCCGTTGTCGCAGTCCGGACGTGGAGACAGTGCGTATGCCATTCGTAGAACTGCCACGTTACCGCCACAACCGCATCTGGTATCGGCCGGCCAGTACCCGCTTCCCGCACATAACCCCTGATCGGTTGCATTTGAGATATCCCGCAACCACTGATAGTCATGAGAAGGCATACGAGCGCTAACAGGCGCTTCATAAACGGAGCAACTATTTCGTTGCGCCGTCGCGCGCGGCGCAGTTTTTTGAGTTGGTAGCGCCCGATGGCGCTCACCTTGTCGCCCTTGAGGATCACGGGCGTTAAGTCGTTTTCGGTGACGGCGCGGCCCTTGGGCGGCAGGCGCATAAGATAAAACCAGATCTCGTAGACCTGACCGTCACGGGTCTTGAGCTTCTGGCGCTTGGAGGGGTTGGTCCACTTCTCGCCCTCGGGCAGCGCCATCATGCGCTCGACCTCCCCCTTGGGCATGCCGACGTAGACCTCCATGAGCTTGTCGTCGTTGCGTTCGACAAACTCCTTGAAGCCCAAGCGCGGCGTGACCTCCGGCTCCTGTACGACTGACGGTTCAGAGGGAGGAGCCGGCGGTTGCGTCGGGACGGCCGGCGCTTCCGGCGGCGCGCTCGGTGCGACCGGTCGAGGCGCCGGGGGCAGCGTCTCGGGGGGCACGGGGGTGGCGCATCCCGCCAACCCCAGCGCGATCGCAAAAATGAATCTCTTCATGACTGCTCCAAAGGCCGCGCGGAGCGCGCGACGTCCCCGGTGGCTGCGTGGATATTGTTGTCGAAGCGCCGCTAGTGCCGGCGCGTTGTCGTCTTGGACGTGGTTTTTTTCTTCTTGCGCGTTGCGCCCCCCTTCCACGACCCGTTCTCCTCGCGGTCGAAGGTCAGGCCGTAGGACTTGAGCGCCGCGGTGCGCGCGCGCTCCAGCACGGCGGCGAACACGCCGGACTGCGGCTCCGCGGCTACGTGGCGCGAGCCGGCGCGCCTGTCCCAGAAGCGGATGAGCGCCATGTTGACCGCGATCGTAAGCGTCACCGCGAGCGGATCGGCCACGAACACGAGCAGCAGGATAGCGTAGAACACCACCGTGTCCTGGGGTATTTCGACCATGCGCGCGAAGTATGCAATCGGCCCGATGTGCGATTCGTACGCCAGGCGCTTTACGCGAAGCTCCTGGACGCGCAGCCCGACCAGATTCGTGCGGTCACGGAGCTCCGCCAGCTCGTCGCCGAACTCGCGCGCGAGGCGAATCTTTCCGCCCACGAACTCGGTCGGCAGTTGCTCGATCTGGCGGTTGAGCTCCTGCGCGCGCGCTTTTTTAGCGGTGTGCTCATCCTCGAGATTCTGGAGCTCGAGGCTCATGATCTTGTATTCCTCGGAGGTCTTCTGGTAGCCCTGGCTGAGATAGCCGAAGACGCCGACCGAGGTGATGAACATGAGCACCACCAGGAACATCACCAGGATGGATTTAAAGACCGGCGGGATCAGGCGCCAGTAGCGGTAGAGATAGACCGCCACCGCGATCTTGCCCGACTCGAGCGTCACGCCCATGACGAGCGCCGGCACGTAGTTGTACGCGAACATGCTGGCGATGCCCACCACGGAGAAGAACGCGGCGACGCCCACGAGTCCCGTGGTCACGAGAATCAGCAGGAAGAAGAACATTGACGTGCTCCCTGGTTGTACGGATTGTGCGGGTGCTGGAGGGCGGCCCGATACGGTCCCGATTCGGGGAGCGACCGCCGCCTCGGCGGATCGCCCCCGGCCCTGCGGGACTTCCTAAGTCTAGCCGACGCCCCGGGGGTTGCCAGCGCATTCCACCGGCCTCGACCACGCAATATCGGCACCGCCGCGGTCGCCCTGGGGGCCGCAATCCGCGGGCGCCCGCACGGCCGATCATCGATGCCGACACGCACACGCGCCACGCGTGGCGGGAAGATTCTAGCGGCGCATGCGCGCAAACTGCGTTATATTTGCCCGCCCCTCCTTAACTTCACTTCACGAGGACGCTCCCATGAAAGCAGCCCGCGGCATGGTAGTCACCATGCACTATACCCTCACCGACGACAGCGGCGCGGTGCTCGACTCGAGCCAGGGGGGCAACCCCCTCGCCTACCTGCACGGCCACGGCAACATCATTCCGGGCCTCGAAAAGGCGATCGAGGGCGTCACCGCCGGGTTCAAATCCAAGGTCACCGTCGCGCCGACCGAGGGCTACGGCGAATCCGACCCGGAGTCCGTTTTCGAGGCGCCGCGGGAACACTTTCCGCCGGACATGCAGATCGAGCCGGGACAGCGCGTGCACGCCGAGGGTCCGAACGGCCCGATCACCCTCACCGTGGTGGAGCTTACGGAAACGGGCGCGATCCTGGATGCCAATCACCCGCTCGCCGGAAAAACGCTGCACTTCGACGTCGAAGTGGTCACGGTGCGCCCGGCGACCGCCGAGGAGATGACGCACGGCCACGTGCACGGCGAGGGTGGGCATCACCACTGAGCGGACCGCGCGCCGCTACATCAGGCGCTGCGCCTGCTCGGCGAGACCCAGCATCCCGGCCACCAGGGAAAGACCTTCGGCGGCGAACACGTCGGGATCGCCCCAACGGTCGGACGAGCCGCGGTCTTCCTCCAGCGCTTCCGCGATGACCCGCATGCGGTGCGCGCCTTCGCGCGCACGTGCGCGCGGGTTTTTCTCCGCCGTCACGTAAACCCGCGGTCTCGCCTCGCCCTCGCGCACGAGCGCGAGGATGTACCGATATTCGATCCCGTCGCTGCTTTCGATCTCACCGAGCACGACGGCGGTATATGCGCCGAGGCGGTAACGGCGCAGCGGGACGGCGGTCTGGATTTTCGGCGCGTTCATGACCGGTGTCGGCTGGATCCGCTCGCCGAATGAATACCACAAATCGAGCGGGCAAAGTACTGACGGATTGTGCGGATTCGCGCAGAATAGAATTCCTGGAGACTGCACGGAGATGTCGAATCCCGTGTCCACACCCGAGCACCGGGATGACGCGTACGAACTGGTTGAACGGCCGGACGGAGCATCGGCGCGCATCCGCTTCCCCGGCCCGTTCGAAGACAGGCGCGTGACGTGGGACGCCACGGTCACGACGCTCAGCGCCTGGGCGCGGCGGCATCCGGCGTCCCGCGCGCTCCGGCCGTTCATCGACGTCGGGCCGGACGGACCGCGGGGTGTCGCACTCACCGTGGGTCTGAACGTCCCGGCAATCGACACGCCCGTGCTGCGCAAGACCGTAATCATGATCCGCAACACCCGGCGCCTGCGGCGCGGCCGCCATGAGTTCGGCGAAGCGGTCGAGTTTGCGCCGCCGCGCGTGGTCGTCGAGAAAATCGTCTCGGGCGGGCAGACCGGCGTGGATCGCGCGGCGCTCGATGCGGCGGCCGCGCTCGGCATCGCCGGCGGCGGCTGGTGCCCGAAGGACCGGCGGGCCGAAGACGGCGCGATCCCGCCACGCTACCCGCTCACCGAGACACGCTCACGGGACTACCGCGAGCGCACCGAGCGCAACGTGCTCGACTCCGACGGCACGCTGATCCTCGCGCGCGGACGCCTGGGCGGCGGCACCGCGCTCACCCAGCAGCTCGCCCAGCGGCACGGCAAGCCCGTGCGCGTGCTCGATCTCGAAGCGCGCGCGGATATCCGCGCCGCGCGCGACTGGCTCGAACAACATCGTATCCGGGTTCTCAACATCGCCGGCCCACGCGCGAGCACCCATCCCGGTATCCACGCGCAGGCGCGGCGCTTCCTGATCCGGCTGCTTGCGCCGTTACGGGCGCGCTGACTTCAGTACTTCGGCGAGAAACGCGTCGAGGCCGTCGGCGTAGCGACGGTCGCGCACGAAGAAATCGTCGTTGTGGCCGCCGGCGATCTCAAGGAACACCTTCGGCGGATTGGCGGCGGCGTACAGCGCCTCGCCGTGACGAAACGGAACGATCTCATCGTTGCGGCTGTGAACGATGAGCACGGGGCGGTTCACCTGCTTCAGGTTCTCCAGCGTCGGATAGCGGTAGCGGGCAAGCAGCCGCACCGGCAGCCAGGGATAGACCGCGGCGCCGAGGTCCACCGCCGAGGTGAACGCGGAGTCGAGGATCAGCGCCCGCGGCGCGACCTCCACCGCAAGCTGCGCCGCCACCGCCGCCCCGAGCGAGCGGCCGAAGAGCACGATCCGATCCGGCGCGATGCGCCGCGTCTCAGCGAGGTAACGCCACGCGGCGCGCGCGTCTCGGTACGTACCCTCCTCCGAAGGTCTTCCGGCGCTGCGCCCGTAACCGCGATAGTCGAGCGCGAGCACGCTCAGGCCCAGATCGTGAAATACCTTCGTGCGCTCCACGCGGTACGAGAGGTTGCCGGCGTTGCCGTGGAAATAGAGCAGCACCGCGCGCTCGGGCGCCGCCGGCACGAACCAGCCATGCAGCCGCACGCCGTCCTCGGTCTCGAGGTACACATCCTCGAAATCCAGACCGCGATCGCGCGGGGTCGCGACGATCTCCCGCATCGGGAAATACACCAGCTGCCCCTGAAACGCATAGAGCAATCCGAGCAGCGCAAGATACGACGCTGCAACGGCGATTAGGATTGCACCAAAGCTGTGCATATATGTTCCATTATGGGTCAGGATGCGCCGCATCGATATCGAAGCGCACGGAAATGTTTCGTGTCATCTCCGAAATCGTTCGCACTCGCGGTAGTATTCACCACCCAACGAGGGACGGTCGCGCTGCGATCGCGGCCGGACAAGAATAGCGCGCGGTCGCCCGGCGCCATAGCCCTCGTGCTTCCATTCACCGGAGGAGAAAAACAATGAAACTCATCATGGCTGTTATCAAACCCTCGAAGCTGGACGATGTCCGCAAGGCCCTGTCGGACATCGGCGTGCAGGGCATGACCGCCACCGAGGTCAAGGGCTTCGGGCGCCAGAAGGGACACACCGAGCTGTATCGCGGCGCGGAATACGTGGTCGATTTCCTGCCCAAGACCAAGATCGAGGTCGCGGTGGGCGACGACGTGCTGGAGCGGGCGATCGAGGCGATCACGACCTCCGCCCGCACCGGCAAGATCGGCGACGGCAAGATCTTCGTCTACAACCTCGAGCAGGTCACGCGCATCCGCACCGGCGAGACCGGGCCCCACGCGCTCTGAACCACAAAACAATCGGAGAAGAATATTATGACCGTTCGCAAACTCCCTCTCGGATTGCTGCTGCTGGCCGCGCTCACGGCGGCGCCCGCCGTGCAGGCGGCCGACGCGCCGACGCTCAACGCGGCCAACACCGCCTGGATGCTCACCGCGAGCGTGCTGGTGCTGTTCATGACGCTGCCCGGGCTCGCGCTCTTCTACGGCGGGCTGGTGCGCACCAAGAACGTGCTCTCGGTGCTCATGCAGTGCTTCGCCATCACCGCCATGGTGTCACTCGTGTGGGTCGCCTTCGCCTACAGCCTCGCCTTCGGCGACGGCGGACCGTTCAACGCCTGGCTCGGCGGGCTTGCCAAATCCTTCATGGCCGGGATCGGCGTCACCACGTTGAAGGGCACGATCCCCGAGACCGTGTTCGCCATGTTCCAGATGACCTTCGCCATCATCACCCCGGCGCTCGTCGTCGGCGGCTTTGCCGAGCGCATGAAGTTCTCGGCGATGCTGCTCTTCAGCTTCCTGTGGCTGATGCTCGTGTACGTGCCCGTCTGCCACTGGGTCTGGGGCGACGGCTGGTTGCAGAAACTCGGCGTGCTCGACTTCGCCGGTGGCATCGTCGTGCACGTGAACGCGGGGGTCGCGGCGCTCGTCGCGGCGCTCATGCTCGGCAAGCGCAAGGGCTTCCCGGAAACCGCGATGCCGCCGCACAACCTTACGATGACGGTCGCCGGGGCCGGCATGCTCTGGGTCGGCTGGTTCGGCTTCAATGCCGGCAGCGCGCTCGCGGCCGACGGCACCGCCGGCATGACCATGCTCGTCACGCACATCGGCGCCGCGGCCGGGGCGTTCGTCTGGATGCTGTGCGAGTGGGTCCGCTTCGGCAAGCCCTCCGTGCTCGGGATCGCCACCGGCGTCATCGCGGGGCTCGGGACCATCACCCCGGCCTCGGGCTTCGTCGGGCCGATGGGGGCGCTGGCGATCGGCGGCGCGGCCGGGCTGGTGTGCTTCTTCGCCACCAACTACATGAAGCGCACGCTGCACGTGGACGATTCGCTCGATGTCTTCCCGGTGCACGGCGTCGGGGGCGCGATGGGCACGACGCTCACCGGCGTGTTCGTCGCGGCCGCACTGGGCGGCGTGGGCTACGCCGAGGGCATGGGCATGGGTCAACAGGTCCTGACGCAACTCATCGGGGTGGCCGTCACGGCGGTCTGGAGTGGCGCCCTGACCTTCGCGATCCTCAAGGTCGTCGATGCGCTGCTCGGGGTACGCGTGAACGTTGAAGAGGAGACCGAGGGCCTCGACACCACGCAGCACAACGAAACCGGTTACAACCTATAACAACAACGACAACACCCTCCACCAGGGTTTCGCCGGCGGGCGCGGCAAGCGCCCGCCGGTTTTTTCTTTCCGCGGCGGCAAAGTCCGGCGCATCGCAGGGACCGCCGCACCGTATCCCCGGTAAAGATCCGCAAGGCACAGCCGCTATTCGAGATAATGCGCCCGGAAAGCGCACCCGCCCCGGCGCACACGTGATGGCACGCTTTGTGCCTCATCTCAGGCGGACAGGCCGAGAAACTTCGCTTTCGGCCTGGGCGGCACCCTATCCTTATGCGCAGGAGGACCGGACGATGAAATTGCTACCCTTACAGATGGTCATCATAGATCTCGAGAACGGCCGGCGCGGGATCTTTATCGGAAGACCGCTCGTGCCCGACAGCTTCACCGACGAGGACTGCCAGGTCGAGAATGTGTGGTTCACCGACATCCGCGAGATCCCCGACTACGCCACGCTGGAGCAACTGACCCAGATGGAGATAGACCAGATCGCAGCCAAGGTCGCGACCCTGCAATGACCCGGGCGCGGCGGACCCCTGCGTTCCCCGGCTACTTGCGCTTCTCGATCCTGCCGCTGTCGAAATTCACGCGCTCCCGCTTATCGAGCTCGCGTTCGAGCGCCCAGCCGCCGGGCTTCAACCGGAACAGATACGCGGTCTTCTGCGCCGGACTCTCGGGCCCGGACCGGTAGCTCGCCTCGCACACGCCGAGCTTGTACTTGTCGCTGTGGCGCGAAACGAAACTCACGCCGTAGATGCCCTGCTTCGGAGACTTCTTCCGTAGATCCGCCTCCAGCCGCTTGGCGGCGAGGTACGGGAAGAGCCTCGCGGGCGCCGCCTTGGCGCCTGGCGCCTCCAGCGGGTGGGCCTCGTCGATCTGATCGGCGGCCAGCGCGCGCAGGACCTTCCACTGATCCGCCTCCTTCACAAACTGAAACCGCTGGGTCTGGGCCGCGCCCTGGCCGATGCGGTACTCGATCTCGAGATAACCGCTCTGGCGCTTGCCGCCCTCCTCTGGCCGGGTATAGCGCTCATCGCGAACGGCGACAACCTCGATCGGCTTGTCCGGATCGTCCTTCAACACTTCGCGCAGCGCCAGATACTCGAGCGTATCGGTGGAGTCCGCCGCGAGATCGGGCTTGCCGCCGACGATGCGAAAGCCGCTGATGTCCGCCTCGAACGTGCCGGCCACCGTGCTCTTCGATTCGTCGGACAGCGCGAGATGAATCTTGCCGGGAAGTTTTCTCTCCCGCTCTTGCGCAAACTCAAGCACCAGCGTGTATTGACCCGCGAACGGTTTCGGTCTTGCCTCCGCTTGCGCCTCATCCTTCATGCCGATCGCGATCTTCGGCGCGTCCGCCGGCGCCGCGCCGCGCACCTTGAACTGCTTTCCGGTCGGCGTTTCCCAGCGCGCGCCGGGAAGCTGGATCCGGATCTCGGCGCTCGCGGCATCCTTGCCGGAGACGAGCGTCAGCACACCACCTCCGACCGCGGCGCGCTCCAGGGCGAATGGCTTGCCGCCCAACTGGCCCTTGACCGGTTGCGCGGGGATGACCGGCTCGGCGGGCTTGGGCGGCGGTGTCGCCGCCACCGGCGGCGCCGTAACCTCCGGCGGCTTCTCTTCGAGCAGATCCGTGAGGAATCCCAACCCGCCCTCCTGCTGGAACAGGAGCGCGCCCGCCGCACCGAGCACGAGCAACACCAGCAGCACGATCTGGAGAAGCGTCTTCTTGTTCAGGTTCATTTTCATTGTTCACCTGTCTGGGGCTTTCCGAACATCCCCTAGGATAGTATGGCCCGGTTTCCGAAACCAGCGTCGCCGCCGCGTCAGAAGCCGAAGTAGAGCCCGACACCGTTATAGCGCAGGCGCTCGCGATAGAACTGGCCGTTGGGGGAGAAACCGTCGTAATGCTCCAGCATCAGGCGCAGCCGCCGCTGGCTCGCGTTCTTGAACTCCAGGCCCACCTGGAGGGAGTGGCTGCGCTGCCAATCGAGCTCCTCCGCGGCGCGGACGTCGGCGGCCGCGATGAAGTCGAGCTTCCCGAGCGCGCCGGGGGCTATGTATTCCGCGCCACCGTGCAGGTGCCTGGGCGCAAGCGCCGGCTCGCTGCTCAGCAGATAACCGCCGCCGCCGTAGACGCGCCAGCGCTCCCATTCATAGGAGACGAGCGCCTCGAAATCCTCATAGCTCAGGTTCACACGGTCGATGCCGGGATTGCCGAGGATGAACTCGTCGCCGAGATGCGAGCTTTGATGATAGACGCGCGCCAGAAACGACCACGGTCCCTTGCGGTAGCTCAGCGGAAACCCGATCCAGTAATCGGCGTTGACCAGGTCGCTCGACGGCGCATCCAGATTGAACACCGCGAACACCGCCGCCTGGATGCCGAGCTGGGAACTCCCCAATTCCCCCAGAAAGCCGCTGGCGAACCCGAAGTATTCGCCGAGCGCCACGCTCGCCGCCGCGAATTTCTTGACCGCGGATTCGTAGCGCTGGTAGCTCATGGAAAACCGCGGCTGGCGCGGGTCGGCCAGCAGCGGTGCGAACAACTCACGCTCGGGCAGAAAATAGATATCGAGTTCGGTTTCGGCCGCCGACTCCGGGGGCGGCGCGGGGCGGTCGCAATCCGTGGAGTCGTCCCAGGCCAGGGCGCGTACGCGATCGGTCTTCGCCAGCAGCCGCTCGACGTCGCGCTTCTGCCGCGGCCCGAGACACGCGCGCGCGGAAAGCGTGACGATACCGTCGGGCGCGATCCGCCGCACTTTGAGTCCGAGGCCCGGGAAGCGACTCGCCAGCAGCGCGTCCACATAGCCGCGCAGATATCCCTGCGGGTCCGCCGGAGCGGCCCAGGCGGCGGCAGCCGCGAGCAGCGCGCCGGCGCACAGACCGCATGCGAAGAACCGGGAAAGGCTCAACGCTCGTTCTCACCTGGGATAGGCATTTGAAGGGCAATAGTACCGCGTCCCGGGCAGGGACGTTAGACGCGCCTCGGCGCGAGGCGCGGGGAAGAAATACCATGAATCTGCGTTGCCTGATCGCACGCCTCGATTTCCTGTCGGGGCGCACGCGCCTTGCGCTCTACCCGCCCTTCCGGCTCATGCGCATCAAGGTGCTGGAGATCGCGTCGCGTGGCGCGCGGTGCGCATACGACCCGGAGCACGAGCGTGCGATTCGCGAGGAGATCACAGAGAAGGGGCGCAGTACCCCCGTCTTCGAATACGGCTGCTTCCTCTCCGATGGCGTTCTGTGCACGCTTGGGCGCAACACCGTTGCGACACGACCCAAAGACTACAAGAACAGTACGTGAAAACCCGTAGGCCCGATCCGCGGGGCGACCGGGGAATTTGTCACGACGCCCCATTAGCGGGTAGGATTTGTTCGGACGTTCCGCGACAGACGCTGCCCGCGAATGAGGGAACAGAACATGCGAAAGGGTAAGGGCGCCGCGACCTTGAGTATCCCCGCCGCCGGGGGCGAAGGCACGCTCGATACACAGAGCGCGTCGACGACAACCCCGGTGCTGGCGCTGGAGCGCTGGCTCGCGCGCAAGCTCCTTGAGCTCAGCGGCCATCCGCGGGTTTCCATCGTGCTCTGGAACGGCGAAGAGGTTCCCGGCGCCGCGGCGCCTTTGGCGCGCATGCACATCCGCGACCGCGACGCGCTGTACCGGCTCATCCGCCATCCGTACCTGCATTTCGGCGATCTCTACAGCGTCGGGCGCATCGAGATCGAGGGCGATCTGGTGCAGTTCCTGGAAACCGCGTACCGCGGCTTCGATTCCGCGCGGGATACCTGGTTTACGCAATTGCAGCATCTGCTCAATCGCCCGCGCGCCAACACCCCGGCGGACTCCAGAGAAAACATCCACCATCACTACGACCTCGGGAACGAGGAATTCTACGAGCTGTGGCTCGATCGCGAGGCCATGCAGTACACCTGCGCCTATTTCCCCGATCCCGGAATGACACTGGAAGATGCGCAGCGTGCGAAGATGGATCACGTCTGCCGCAAGCTCCGGCTCAAGCCCGGCGACCGTGTCGCGGAGGCCGGCTGCGGCTGGGGCGGGCTCGCGCGCCACATGGCCCGTTATTACGGCGCGACCGTGCGCGCCTACAACATCTCGCACGAACAGGTCGCCTACGCGCGCGGGCAGGCCGCGGCCCAAGGGCTCGCGGGCCGCGTGGAATATGTCGAGGACGATTACCGCAACATAGACGGCGAATACGATGTGTTCGTCTCGGTGGGCATGCTCGAACACGTCGGGCGCGATCACTACCGCACGCTCGGTGCGGTGGCGGACCGCTGCCTCACGGAAGCCGGACGCGGCCTCATCCACTCCATCGGCCGCGACCAGGCCGAGCGCATGGTCGCTTGGATCGAACAGCGCATCTTCCCGGGCGCGTACCCGCCGACGCTGCGGGAGATGATGGAGATCTTCGAGCCGAACGGCTTCTCCGTGCTCGATGTGGAAAACCTGCGGCTACACTACGCCAAGACCCTCGAACACTGGCTCGCGCGCTTCGATTTGCACGCCGAGGAAATTGAAAGAATCTTTGACGGCGCCTTCGTACGCGCCTGGCGGCTTTACCTCGCCGGCTCCCAGGCCGGCTTCCTCGCCGGCACGCTCCAGCTCTTCCAGATCGTCTTCACCCGCGGGAC
>MFSU01000039.1 GCA_001785115.1 Candidatus Muproteobacteria bacterium RBG_16_65_34 | reverse complement strand
GGACCCAAAAGCAACACCCATTTGGCCGTTGCCGTTCACAGATGTCTCAGACCAGCAGGCCCTATCTATCCGGCACGGCCTAATGGGTGTTGTTCCCATCCCCGTCGGAGCGAGCCGAGCAGCGCAGTGCCCCCAAGGGGTGTCGCGCGCCTCCTGTTCGAGCCCGAGCCGCGTTGTTCAGCGGCCGGCGAGTTAGGCGCGCGCTTGGGGGCGCGAGGAGCGCAGGGGACCGCACGGTGTTTGTGCGGCGAAGCGACCGGGGCGTGTTTCTTTTGGTAGCTTTTCTTTGCACGAGCAAAGAAAAGCTACCTGCCGTGGGTCAGCCACCCACAAGTAGCCGTTCAATCATCGCCGGAGGCGATTCGACCAAAGCGCTGTTACGGGTGGGATCATGGCGAATCGGAGCCACGCTTCAAACTGCGTCCTTGACCAGGAATTACAGGGTCCGGTCGTGCGACCGGTCCTGTTGCCCACGCGGGTACGCGATGAGCTTTTTATTTAGCGTGCGCCCCACGCACCCGTCCGCGCAGACGTGCGGCGAACACGACCAGCGACACAAGAATCATCGTGGCCGACCAGTGCGGATATTTGACGCTGTAAACCACGGGCGTCAGCGCTGCGCGCGCGAGCGCGCGCAGCGCTGGGTGCGCGGAAATATAGTCCGCAATCGGCGGCGCGTAGCGGTAATAGAGGCGCGTGAACGACCGGCCGGGTGAGTTGGTAAGGAGATGGCGATCGCGGAAGTCCCGCAGCACCTTCACGTCCGGGGCGAGATAGCTGCCGTAGGCGGCGGTCGCGATGAAGCAACCCCCGCCGCCTCCCCCGCCGGCGGCGGTCGACCCGCTCGTCGTCGTTCCGCCTGTCGAGACGACGGTCGGCGCGCCTTCACGAAAGACGCCGCCGCCCTGGGTCGCGGCGTACACCACCGCGCCATCCGAAGAAATCGCGATATCCTTCACCGCCCGCATCGAAAGTCCCGTCATCGAAGCATCGGCATACGGCGCCCAAGTCGCGCCGCCGTCGGTCGAGCGGTAAACTCCCGAGGTCCAGTCCGCGGCGTAGACGATCTGCCGGTTCGTGGGATCCACGACGATGCCACGGATGGAGGGGTTGCCGGAAGAAAAACCGGTGTTGAGCGGTCCGGCCCAGGTCGTGCCGCCGTCGCCGCTCTTCCACACTCCGCCGTTTTCCTCCCCCACGTAGAGGGTCTGGCTGTCGCTCGGATCAACCGCCACGGCGCGCAGGTCGCGCGTCCCGAGCGCGGCCAGCAGCGACCAGTTCGCTCCACCGTCCGTGGTCTTGTAGGCGCCGCCGGTGGTGCTGGCACCGCCGGTCACCGCATATACCAGGTTCGGGTCGGTACGCGCCACGGCAAGCGCGTTGACATTCTTGCCGTCCACCGCCGAGGCCATCGCCGTCCAACTCGCGCCGGCATCGCTCGATTTATAGATCACCGTGCCCACGGGCGCCGAGGTGGCGAGCGTGCTGCGGTCCTTGGCGAGGCCGGCGTAGACGACCTGGGTGCTGGAGGGCGCAAAGACAAGCGCCTTGAAGCCCTGGCGGGTGTTCAAGCTCGAGGCTTCCGCCTGCGGGTGCGTGAGCACCGTGATAAAATTCGCGCCGCCGTCGGTACTGCGGAAGATCATTCCCTGATGCTCGTCCGCGAGCAGCACGACATCCGTGTCATCGGGTTTTTGCTTGATGGCATACCACTCGGGAGTGCCGGCGGCATCGCCGTTGGCGATGCCGACCCAGGTCGCGCCGCCGTCGATGCTCACGAACGGCCCGCTGCGGCCGATGGCGTACACTCGGGCGCCGCCCGCGTCACCGACATCGAGATCGCGAATATCCGCCCCGCTCGCGCCCTTGCTCCAGGCGGCCCAGGTCTGGGCGCCGTCGGTGGAACGAAACACGCCGCCGCCGTAGTTGTTGGCATAGAGCGTGTTGGCGTCGTTGGGATCCACGGTGATGTCAATCGGCACGCCGGCGCGGATGCCGGCGGGGCCCCAACTGCCCTGCGGTTTCCCGTAGGACGTAAAGCTCGCGCCGCCGTTGCTGCTGCGGTAGAAGGCCGAGGCGCTGCCGGCGTAGATCACGTTCGGATCGGAGGGCGCGAAAGCGACCGCGGTCATGATGTCGTTGGCGACGACCTTGCTCCAGGTCGCGCCGCCGTCCGTGGTCTTGAAGAGGCCCGAGACAACGCTCGCTCCCGACCAGGAGCAGGCATTGTTACCCGTCGCCGCGAACATCGCCTGCGGGTCGGTCGGGTGCATCCGCAGGCTGCCGACGTAGAGATCCGTGAGCCCGGTGTTGATCTGACTCCACGCGGCCCCGCCGTCGGTGCTTTTGAGGACGCCGACGCCACCCCCGTTGCCCGTGGTGCAATCGAAGTTGAAGGCCTCGCGATCGAAGATTCCGGTCGAGGCATAAAGCGTGTTCGCGCTCGTCGGGTGGACGATGAGGTAGCGCGCGAGGCTGTCGCCCGACCAGACGAGCGTCCAGTTGGCGCCGCCGTCCACGGTCTTATAGATCCTGCCCTTGGTGCGGTTGAACTCCTTTCCCTGCGTGGTCGTCGGCACCTCGGCCATGGCATAGACCACATTGGAGTCGCCCGCCTGCACGGTGAAGCCGCGGAACACGAGGCCGATATCCGCGCCGAGCGCGATGCCGGTGACCTTCTTCGTCCAGTTGGCGCCGCCGTCGGTCGAGAGGTAAACGCCGAAGTTGGCGCCCTCGCCTTGCGTGCCGGCCCATAAACGGTTGGGATCGTTGGGATCTACGGTGAGCGAAAAGATCGGCACGGCGTCCGCGGTCGCGCCGGCGCGGATATCAATGCCGCTGTTGGTCTCGCTCCAGGTCGCGCCGCCGTCGGCGCTCTTGTTGACGCCGCTGTTGTTGTCGCTGAAGAACATGACCGCCTTGTCGGCGGGATGGATGCGTACATCGTACCCCAGGCCGCCGAGCGGCCCGCCGGTCTTGACCCAAGCCCGCGCCGGGACGGACGCGCACAGCGCGCCCAGCGTAAGTGCTTGCAGGAATTTCACCACGCAGCGTTCCCTTGCCATGACAAATCCCCCGTAACGGCCCGTTACCCAACACCATCGGCTCCCGCCGGCGCGGCCTTAAGGGAACCGCGTACTACAAAACCCTCAGGGGCAGAGCGTAAACTCCTTCGCCGCCATCTCCGTGTCCGCCAGCTGCCAGCCCTTGGCGTCGGTCCAGGGCTTGAAGGCGCGCCGATAGATGAGCCGTCCACTGACCGTCACACAACCGCCGCCCGGCTTCGCCTCGAAGCGATACCGCGACACATCGCTCCCCTTGGCCGGAATGCGGTTGTCGCTCTCGATTCGTGCCTGGCGCCAATGCGGCGTCGGCGCGCGGCGATCGGGATTGAACTTGGGATAGCTCACGGCGGCATCCGCCAAAATCTTGGCGAATCCCTTACCTGGCAGACCGGCGTAATTGCCTTGGCCGCGCGCACCGACACCGCCCCAGGGCGGCACGACGGCCTTGTCCAAATAGTTCAGTTCATGACCGGCGGCGTCGCGGGCGGCGACCAGCAGGATCAGGTTGCGCATCGGCACGCCGGTGGGAACGTGGTGCCCGGCCTTCTCGTTGACGAGCTTGACGGTCGCCTCGATCGCGGCGCCGCGGCGTACCGCGGTGAACTCCATCTTGATCGCCCGCGACAGGAATTCCCGGTCGCGCACGCCGGGGTTGTCGTGCGTGGCGACGGTCTTCGGGTCTCTGCGGACGCCGCCCTTCTCCGGCGGGACGAAATGCGTCGCCTTGCCATCCGGCGCCATGTGGCAACTCTGGCAGGTCTTGCCGTCCTTCGCATAAGGGCTCGCGAGCCACTCGTCGTATTCGGAATAAATCGGCACGCCCCAGAATTTGGCGCTGTGGCAGGAGGCGCAGAAGCGGCTCGACTTGAACACCGGCGCGTAGGTATCGGGACCGGCGATGACATCGTCGAACGGCCCGTAGAAGGCCTGCTCGCCCGCGGGCGGACGGCGGAACTTCAGCGACAGCACGCCCGGATAGCCGCCTTCCGGATGCAGCTTCACCTCCTCGACCTTGTGGCAGACATCGCAGAAGACACCGTGGCGCGCCACGCCTTCGATGCCATTGAGATCCGTGCCCCAGGGATTGGCGTGCGCCTGCGCCGGCGCATGACAGGCGGCGCAGTTGCCGGCCGAGTTCGGGAAATCCAGCTTGTAGCCCGGAAAGACGTTCCGCCCGCCGTTGTTGTCGGTACCGTTGTACATGCCGAGCACGATGGGATTGGTCGCGGCCGTGGAGTGCGCGTCTTTGCGCCACTGCGGCAGCGTGGTATCGGCGTGGCAGTTGGCGCAGTTGGCCGCGTAATGGCTCTCGAGCCGCTCGTTGCCGGTCACCAGGACCGCGGCCTTCCAGAACACGATGGAGAGTTTCTGCAGAAAGGTGGGTGCCTCGGGCGAGACGAAGGCGTAGCCTTCGTGGTCACGATCCGGCAGCGGCTTGAGATTGATGACAAGCTCGCCGCCCGCGGCCACCGTCGTCCCCCCGTTGAGGTAGCCCTGTTTCCACGCCGTCACCGTAACCCCCGCGCGGTGCCCGCGCGGCAGGACGAAGCGGCCGGATGGGTCGGTCCGGGCGCTGACCTCCGTTCCTTGGATGCGCACCAGCGCCCCGCCGACGGCCGCGCCCGCGCTCGTGACCACGAACCCCGTTATCGGCGCGTCCGCCCACACGGGGAGTGCCAGCACCAGCAACAGGAAAAGGAGCGTCCGTGCGATCATTGTTCGAATAGCGGGCCCGACCCGCAATGCGGGCTTAAGCTTTATCGGCAGGGACAGCGGGCTCCTTTAGCAGGGCCGGAGAAAGACGAGGGAACCGGTAGAAACAGGGATTCCCGTGCGTCCAGAGAGGGTCAAGTCATCAGCAACACGATCCCGCTGGCGGCGCGCGCTACGATAGGCAAGAGTTTCCGGCTCGGGTATCGCGGCGCGCGGCGCCGCGCTAGGATGGAGGGGTTATGTGTCTTGGCGTCCCCATGCGGATTGTGGAAATCGGCGGCTTGACGGCGCGCCGCGTGGCCAAGTACGACGCGCTGTCGAACGCCGAGGGCCCGGCGGGTGCATGAGCTCTCGGTCTGTCAGGCGATGCTGCGCGAGGTCGCGCGGGTCGCCGCCGGGCACGACGCGGCCGCGGTGCGCCGCATCGTGCTGCGCCTGGGACCGCTCTCGGGTGTCGAGCCCGATCTGCTCGCCGAGGCCTTCCCGCTGGCGCGCGCCGGGACCGTGGCCGACGGTGCCGAGCTCGTGATCGAGCGCCTGCCGATCCGGGTGCGCTGCGACACCTGCGGCGCCGAAAACGAAGCGGCGGCGAACCGGCTGCTGTGCAGCGCGTGCGGGGATTGGCATACCCGGCTTATCAGCGGCGATGAGCTGTTGCTCGTCTGCGTGGAACTGGAATCAAATGCGGAATGCGGAATGGCGAATGCGGAATAAAGATGTTTTCCTCGTTGATATTCCGCACTCCGCATTCCGAACTCCGCATTGGGATCATCTATATATGTGTGATACCTGCGGCTGTAACGTAACCCACGGCAACGCGCACCTTGCGCACGAGAAGGACGCGCATGGGCGCAGCGCCGTCACGGTGCTTAAGGATCTCTTATCCGAAAACGACCGTGCGGCGGCGCACAACCGCGCACACTTCGACGCGCACGGGGTGCTGGCGGTGAACCTCATGTCCGCGCCCGGCGCGGGCAAGACCGCGCTGCTCGAGGCGACGATCGAGGCGCTCGAAGGCGAGCTGCGCCTGGCCGTGATCGAGGGCGACCTCGAAACCGAGAACGACGCCAACCGCATCCGCGCCAAGGGCGTACCGGCCTATCAGATCACGACCGGCACCGCCTGCCATCTCGATGCCCACATGGTGCACGGCGCCCTGCACCATATGGCACTCGACGACGCAGACATCCTGTTTGTCGAAAACGTCGGCAACCTCGTCTGCCCGGCGGCCTTTGATCTCGGCCAGCACCGCAACGTCGTGCTGCTCTCGGTACCCGAGGGCGACGACAAGCCCGCCAAATACCCGGTGATGTTCCGCGCCGCGGACCTCGTGCTGCTCACGAAGGCCGATCTCTTGCCCGTGCTCGATGACTTCGACCCGGCGCGGGCCGAAGCGAACCTGCGCGCGCTCGCCAGCCCCGCGCCGCTGTTTCAGCTCTCGGCGAAGAAACGGATCGGTCTCGATGCCTGGCTCGGATGGCTGCGCGGTCAATTACAACAGTTCAAAGTTCCAGGTTCAAAGTTCAAAGTTGGCGTAACGGCCCCACGATTTCGGTCAGTCCCATAAGCCTGAAACTTTGAACTTTGAACTTGGAACTCTAAACGATTTATGTGCCTCGCCATCCCCATGCGTGTCGCCGAGCTGCTCGACGGCGAACGCGCGCGCGTCGAGGCGGGCGGCGTGGAGAACGCGGTCTCGCTCGCGCTGGTGGACGGGGTCGCGGTCGGCGACTACGTGATCGTGCACGTCGGCTTCGCCATCGCGCGGCTCGACGCCGCGGAGGCGGAAAAGACGCTCGCGCTGTTCGCCGAGATCGCGGCGCACCTCGCGCGGCAGGAGCGCTCCGGCGGTGAAATACCTCAGTGAGTTCCGCGACCGGCGCCTCGCCCGGGCGCTGTCCGCGGCCTTGGCGGCCGAGGCGAGCCCGGCGCGCGATTACTATTTGATGGAGTTCTGCGGCGGCCACACGCACGCCATTTTCCGCTACGGGGTACAGGATCTCCTGCCGCCGAACGTCCGCCTGGTGCACGGGCCCGGCTGCCCGGTGTGCGTGCTGCCGGTGAGCCGCCTCGATCTCGCGATCGAGCTCGCCGCGCGCGCCGATGTAATCCTGTGCAGCTACGGTGACATGCTGCGCGTGCCGGGCTCGCGCAAGCGCAGCCTCCAGAAGAGCCGCGCGCAGGGCCACGACGTGCGCATGGTCTACTCCTGCGCCGAGGCACTCGCGATCGCGCAGGCCAACCCGGACAAGCAAATCGTCTTCTTCGCCATCGGCTTCGAGACCACGACCCCGCCGACGGCGGTCGCGATCCGGGAGGCGCAGCGCCTCGGGCTCGAGAACTTCAGCGTGTTCTGCAACCACGTGTTGACGCCCTCGGCGATCCGCTCGATCCTCGACTCGCCCGAGGTGCGCCGTCTCGGGCTCGTGCGCGTGGACGGCTTCATCGGACCCGCGCACGTGAGCACGATCATCGGCAGCCGGCCCTACGAGTACTTCGCGCGCGAGTACCGGCGGCCGGTGGCGATCGCCGGCTTCGAGCCGCTCGACGTGCTGCAGGCGGTGCGCATGCTCGTGCGCCAGTTGAACGAGGGCCGCGCGGAGGTCGAGAACGAGTTCACGCGCGGCGTGACGCGCGAGGGCAACGTCAAGGCCCAGGCGCTGGTGGCCGAGGTGTTCGAGCTGCGCCGCCGCTTCGAGTGGCGCGGCCTGGGCGTCGTGCCGTACAGCGGCCTGCGCCTCAAGCGGCCCTACGCCACCTTCGACGCCGAGACGCGCTTTGCGCTCGTCGAGCAGCCGGTGCCCGAGAACCAGGCCTGCGAGTGCGGCGCCATCATCCGCGGCGTGAAGCAGCCGAACGACTGCAAGATCTTCGGCACCGTGTGCACGCCGAGCGACCCGATCGGCTCGTGCATGGTGTCCCCGGAGGGCGCGTGCAGCGCCTACTACCGCTACCGGCGGCACGAGATCGAGCAGCGGGCGGCGGCGTCCACCGGTTAACCGAAGAACGGCGATTAGATCCGCAGATTTACGCAGATTTCAAAAGATGAATTTCACCGCGTTTATCTGCGTTCATCTGCGGTTACCTGTTTTTTGGGTTTAATCTGCGAAAATCTGCGTAATCTGCGGACAATAGCTTTTCAAGACTTAATCGTGCGCATCCTTTTTCTCACCCACAGCTTCAACAGCCTCGCCCAGCGTCTCTACGCCGAGCTCACCGAGCGCGGGCACGAGGTCTCGATCGAGCTCGACATCAACGACGCCGTGACGATCGAGGCGGCGCGGCTCTACGAGCCGGACGTGATCGTCGCGCCCTATCTCAGGCGCGCCATCCCGGAAGCCGTGTGGCGTAACCATCTCTGCCTCGTGGTGCATCCGGGCATCCAGGGCGACCGCGGGCCGTCGGCGCTCGACTGGGCGATCCTGCGGGGCGAACGCGAGTGGGGCGTGACAGTACTGCAGGCCGACGCCGAGATGGACGCGGGCGATGTGTGGGCCGAGGCCCGCTTCCCGATGCGGGCGGCGCGCAAGAGCAGCCTCTACCGCAACGAGGTCACCGAGGCGGCAGTCGCGGCGGTGCTCCAGGCGCTCGAGCGGCTGCAACATAAGATCTTCGCGCCCGAGCCGCTCGACTACGGCCGAGCGGACGTGCGCGGCCGCCGGCATCCGCTCATACGCCAGTGCGATCGCGCGATCGACTGGCTCCGCGACGACACCGACACGGTGCTGAAGAAAATCCGCGCCGCCGACGGCGCGCCCGGCGTCGAGGACGAGCTTCTCGGCCGGCGCTGCCGGCTCTACGACGCCTGCGAGGAAGATGGGCTGCGCGGCGAACCGGGCGCGGTGATCGCGAGGCGCGACGGCGCCATCTGCCGCGCGACGCGCGACGGCGCGGTCTGGATCGGCCATCTCAAGCCGATCATCCCCGGCGAGCCGGCCCTCAAATTGCCCGCCTCGACAGTTCTCGGCACGGCGCTCTCGGGCGTTCCGGAAATCCCGGCGCCGCTCCACGCCCCCGCGCCGCTTCGCACCTTCCGCGAAATCCGATACGAGGAGCGCAACGCCGTCGGTTACCTGCACTTCGATTTCTACAACGGCGCCATGAGCACCGGGCAGTGCGCGCGCCTGCGCGCGGCGTATGAATACGCCCGCGGCCGCCCGACGCGCGTCATCGCGCTCGTGGGCGGCCCCGACTTCTGGTCGAACGGCATTCACTTGAACGTCATCGAGGCGGCGGACAGCCCCGCGGACGAGTCCTGGCGCAACATCAACGCCATGAACGATCTCGCGCGCGCCATCCTCACGACCGACAGCCACCTCACGATCGCCGCGCTCCAGGGCAACGCCGGCGCCGGCGGCGCGTTCCTCGCACTCGCCGCCGATCGGGTGTGCGCGCGCCGCGGTGTGGTGCTCAACCCGCACTACAAGGGTATGGGTAACCTCTACGGCTCGGAGTATTGGACATACCTGCTGCCGAAGCGTATCGGGCGCGAGCGGGCGCTCGCGATCACGGAGAACCGGCTGCCCCTGAGCGCCCCAGCCGCAAAGCGGCTCGGGCTTATCGACGAGTGCTTCGGCGACGACCTCGCCGATTTCGGCCGCCGGATCGTCGAGCGGGCCGAGACGCTCGCGCGCGATCCGGCCCTCGGCGAGCGGCTCGCCGCCAAGCGCGCGGCGCGAGCGCACGACGAAACCGAGAAACCTCTGGAGGCCTACCGCGCCGAGGAGCTCGAGCACATGAAGCGCAACTTCTACGGCTTCGACCCGAGCTACCACGTGGCGCGCTACGAGTTCGTCTTCAAGCGCCTCCCCGCCTGGACACCGCTGCACCTCGCCGGCCACCGGCGCGCAAACACACCAGCAAAAATTCAATAGACAGGATTAACAGGATTTCTCAGGATTTACAGGATTAAAACTTTAAAAAAATTAAAAGCGATCAGTAACAGAACAACAGCCAAAAAGCTTTTTGGCTTAATCCTGTAAATCCTGAGAAATCCTGTTAATCCTGTCCATTCTTATTCGCTCGCAGCGCGGCGCCATTTCTGCTCGCGCAGCAACACCTCGAACTCTTCCGCCGGCAACGCCTTGCTGAATAAAAACCCCTGCACCAGCCGGCAGCCGTATTGGCGCAAGATCGCCAGTTGCTCCTCGGTCTCGACGCCTTCGGCGACGGTGTCGAGCTTCAAGCTCTTGGCCATGGCGATGATCGCGGAGGCGATCGCGGCGTCGTCGGGATTCGTGGCGAGGTCGCGGACAAAGGAGCGGTCGATCTTGAGCACGTCGATGGGAAAGCGTTTCAAGTAGCTGAGCGAGGAATACCCGGTGCCGAAGTCGTCCACGGAGATGGAAAGCCCCATGCGCTTGAGCTCCTGGAGCGTGTTCACGGTGCCGGAGGCGTTCTGCATGATCACGCTCTCCGTGATCTCGAGCCCGAGCCCCTGCGGATCGAGCTCGGCGAGCCTCAGCGCCTGCGCGATGCTCTCGGCCAGGGTCTCATCGCGGAACTGGCGCGCCGAGAGATTCACCGCCACGCGCACGGGCGGCAGGCCCGCCCGCCGCCACGCCAACGCCTGCGCGCAGGCCGTGCGCAGCACCCACTCGCCGATCGGCAGGATGAGGCCGGTCTCCTCCGCCAGCGGGATGAAGCGGTCCGGCGGCACGAGCCCGAGCTCCGGATGCCGCCAGCGCAGCAGCGCCTCGGCGCCGGCGATCGCACCGCTCTGGATCTCGATCTGGGGCTGATAATAGAGCAGGAACTCGCCGCGCTCGAGCGCGCGCCGCAGGCCGTTCTCCAGCGTCAGGCGCTCGAACGCCGCGGCGTTCATGGAGTGGTCGTAGAGCCGATAGCCGTTGCCGCCCGCGCCCTTGGCGTGGTACATGGCGGTGTCGGCGTTCTTGAGCAGCGCCTCACAGTCGGAGCCGTCCTCGGGATAGCGGCCGATGCCGACGCTCGCCGTGATGAAGACCTCCTGTGCCTCCAGCCGAAACGGCTTCGACAGCGCCTCGAGGATGCGGCGCGAAACCGCCGCCGCATCCGCCGGGTGCTTGAGGTCGGGCAGCAGCAGACTGAACTCGTCCCCGCCCAGGCGCGCGAAGGCGCCCACGCGCGGCGGCGAATCCTCGCTCACGCACGCCTCGATGCGCTTGGCCACCGCCTGCACCAGCCGATCGCCCAGACTGTGGCCCATGGTGTCGTTGACGCGCTTGAAGCGGTCGAGATCGAGCACCAGCACGGCGAGCTTCTGCGTCTGGCGCTTCGCCGTCGCCAGCGCCTGATCCAGACGCTCCTTGAACCGCACGCGGTTCGGCAGGCCCGTGAGTTTGTCGTAGTTTTCGAGAAAGCTGATCTGGTCCTCGGCCTGCTTGCGCGCGCTGACGTCCTGGATGGTTCCGGAAAGCTTCGCGGGATCGCCGCGCTCATCGCCCACCACCTCGCCCTGCGCGTGCAGATACCGCACGGCGCCGTCCGGCAGCCGCACGCGGAACTCGACGCCGTAGGCGCCCTGCTCGCGCCGGCTGCACTCGATGATCTGCGCCACCGCCTCGCGATCCTCGGGATGCAGCCGCTCGAGGAAGCGCTCGATGCCCGGCATGATCTCGCGCGGCTGGTAACCGAGCAGGCGGTAGAGTTCATCCGACCAATACCAGGCGTCGGTCCTCAAGTTCCACTCCCAGTTGCCGAGGTGGGCGATGCGCTGCGCCGCCGCGAGCCGGGCCTCGCTCGCCGCGAGATCCTCGAGCACCCGGCCCATGCGCAGCAGGTAGCGCACGCGGTGGCTCAAGACCAGCCAGTTGATGGGCTTGGCGGCGAAGTCGGTCGCGCCGGCCTCGTAGGCGCGCTTGATCGAGTCGAGATCGTCGAGCCCGGTGAGCATCAGGATCGGCACGGTCGCGCCCCGCGGCAGGCGGCGGATGGCGGCGCACGCGGCGAAACCGTCCATCTGCGGCATCATGACATCGAGCAGCACGATGTGCGGCCGGTGCGCCTCGAACAGCGTGAGCGCCTGCGCGCCGTTCTCGGCGTCGAGCACGGAAAGACCCGCCTGCTCCAAGGCCTTGTGAATGAGAAAGCGCGTGGCCGAGTCGTCGTCGGCGACCAGCACCAGGGGCTGCGCGTCCGTTGCTTCCCTCGGATTCAAGATCCCTTCTCCCGCGAGAGCGACTGCAAGGCCGCCTGCGCCCGGATGAACTCCTGTTCGATTTCGGCGAATTTCGGGGCGATGGATTCCGCGTCGCCGGCCCCGGCCATGGCCTCGATCTCCCGGCAGAGCGGCGCGAGGTGTATGACGCCGAGGTTGGCGCTGCTCGATTTGAGACTGTGCGCGATGGCCTGTACCCCTTTCATATCGCCCGCCGCGAGGCTTTTCTTTAGCTGCGTAAGCTGCGCCGCGGCGCCGGCCAGGTAGAGCCCAACGACCTTTTGCAGGATATCCGGGGCGTCGGGACGCTGGAGGGCGCGGATGGCGTCGAGCGCCGTGGCGTCGAGCGCCTCCGCGGCCGGCGTTTCCCGCCACGGCATGGACGCGGGCGCGTCGGCCCCGGCCTCGACCTGCGGCAACCAGCGTGCGAGCGCCGCCGCCAGATCTTCCTGGCGCAGGGGCTTCGACAGATAATCGTCCATGCCGGCGGCCTGGCAGCGATCGCGATCCCCGGACATGGCGTTCGCGGTGAGCGCGACGATCGGCATGCGTCGCAGGCCCCGCTCCTGCTCCAGGCGGCGGATCGCGGCGGTCGCTTCGTAGCCGTCGAGCCGCGGCATCTGGCAGTCCATGAGCACCAGGTCGAACTCCGCGCGCGCAAGCCGCTCCAGGACCTGCTCGCCGTCGGCGGCGGCCTCGGCGCGGCAGCCGAGGAACTCGAGCATGCCGAGCGCCACCTCCTGGTTCACCGGGTTGTCCTCGGCGAGCAGGACGCGCGCGCGCCGGACCGCGGGCCTGCGGCCATGCGCCATACGATGGCGCGTCACGAGCGCCCCGCCCGGCGCGGGCTTGCCCATCACCGTGGCGAGCGCGTTGTAGAGCTCGGACTGGCGCACCGGCTTGGTCAGATAGGCCTCCACGCCGGTCTGCCGCGCATCGGCGGCATCGCCGCGCAACCCCATGGAGGTGAGAATGATCAGACGCACGGCGACGAGCGCGGGGTCGGATTTGATCGCGCGCGCCAGCGCAAGCCCGTCCATATCGGGCATCATCATGTCGAGGATCGCAAGGTCGAACCGCTCGCCGCCGGCCGCCACGCGCAACTGCGCGAGCGCCTGCACCGCGTTCGGCGCGCAGACCGCGCGCATGCCCCAGGACTTCAACTGGCTCCCGAGGATCTCGCGGTTGGTGGCGTTGTCGTCGACGACGAGCGCCTTGAGGCCGCGCAAGTCCGCCCGCGGCCACGGCGCGCGCGCCTGCTCGCCCGATGCCTCGAAGCGCGCGCTGAACCAGAAGGTCGAACCCTTGCCGGGCTCGCTCGCCACTCCGATCTCCCCGCCCATCATCCCGGCGAGTTGCCTGGCGATGGCGAGCCCGAGTCCGGTGCCGCCGTAACGGCGCGTCGTGGAGCCGTCGCCCTGGGTGAACAGATTGAAGATGTGCGGCTGCGCCTCGGGGACGATGCCGACGCCCGTATCCTGCACCTCGAAGCGCAGGCGCATGGCGGCGTCGCTGCGCTCGAGGGCGCGCACGCGCACGACGATCTCGCCGCGCTCGGTGAACTTGACGGCGTTGCCGACCAGGTTGATGAGGATCTGGCGCAACCGCCCGGGATCGCCGCGCACATCGGACGGAACGTCCTCGGCGATGCCGTGGACGAGCTCGAGCCCTTTCTTGTGCGCCGACTCGGCGAGCAGCTCGCACACGTCCTCCACCGCCTCGCGCAGGTCGAAGTCGATGCGCTCGAGCGCCATCTTGCCGGCCTCGATCTTCGAAAAGTCGAGGATGTCGTTGATGAGCGTGAGCAGCGCGTCCGCCGAGCTGCGCACCGTCTGCGCGAAGCGCCGCTGCTTGGCGCTCAAGGACGTGTCGAGCAGCAGCTCGATCATGCCGATCACGCCGTTCATGGGCGTGCGGATCTCGTGGCTCATGTTGGCGAGGAACTGCGATTTCGCGCGGCTCGCCTCCTCGGCCTCGCGCGCCAGCTCCAGCGCCTGCTCGCGCGCCAGCGCGAGCTCGTGCGTGCGGTGCTCGACCTTCTCCTCGAGCGTGTGCTGGTAGCTCTCCACCTCGGCGCGCGAGGCCTTGAGCCGCGCGAGCATGTCGCGGTAGGCCGTGGCGAGATCCTGGATCTCATCGTTGGTGCGCACATCGATCCGGTGATCGAGCTCGCCCGCGGCCACGGCGCGGGTGATGCCCGCGAGCGACAGGATCGGCGCGGTGATCCGGCGCGTCAGGACGACGGTGAGACCCACCCCCAGCAGCACGAACAAGGCCGTGAACAGGGCGGTATCCGCCAGCGCCGTCGCCATCCGCCGGCGCAGCTCCTCGGTGCTCAGGCCGATCTGGACGTACCCGATGATATTCTTCGCGCCCGCGCCGGCCGCCCGATCGAGCGGCAGGGTCACCGGATCGCTTGCCGCGGCGCCGAACACGGGCGCGGCCAGATCGAAATACGGCGCTTCGCCCCTGCTCAGCGTCACCTCGGCGTGGCGCACCGCGGTTCCGGCGACCGGCTCGGCGTGGTGCACGAACGGCGGCGGCACGGTGGACGGCCGCGCGGCCCGCTCCAGCAGCGTCGCACCGCTGCGGTCCACGAATCGGACATAGGCGACGTTGGGGTAGGCCTGCATGCCGCGGGCGGACTGTTCCAGCGCGGCCCGGTTCTGGGTGTAGATGCCGTACTCGCTGTTCTCCGCGACGAGATTGGCGATCACGGCCCCGTCGCGCAACAGGTGCTCGCGGTACTCGGCGATCTCATGCCGGTACAACAAGGCGGCGGTCCCGACGGTCGTCAGGAGCACGAGCCCGAGGATCAGGACGTTGAACTTGGCGGTCAGCCCGAAGCGCTTCTTCCCCATCGCGTCCTCCTAGTCCACCACTTCCTGCGCGCCCTTGAGGAGCGCGTCGGGGATCTCGAGCTTCATGTGTCGCGCGGTGCGCAGATTGATCGAATACACCAGCTTGCGCGGCGGCTCCGGAGGCAGCGCCGATGGCGGCGTCCCGCGAAGCACCTTGAACGCGAGCTCGGCGCACTGCGCGCCGATGTCGTCGTAATCGCGGTCAAGCGCGTACAGCGCGCCCGCCTTCACCCAGGATTGGGACAGGCCCACGAACGGAATGCGGTTGCGGTACGAGAAGAGCAAAATGGGCTTCGCGGTTTGCGGCGTGAGCACCACCGAGTCGGCCACCCCCCAGAGCAGGTCCGCCCGGTTGGCCAGCGACTCCAGCTCATCGGGCAGGTCGCGCGCGCGCTCCACGCTGCGCGCAACCAGCGTCAGTCCGAGCGCCTGCGCCGTCCTGACCGCGGCCTCGATGCGGCTGCGGTTTTCGTCCGGGTGATACAGCACCCCGACGGCGCGCCGGCCGGGGAAGAAGCGCTGCAACCAGCGAAGCTCCGTCTCGACCGGAAACTCGAGCACGACCCCGGTGGCATTCGCGCCGCCGAGGTCGGAGACCCTGAGCACGAGGCCCGTGACGACGGGCGCCGTGAGATCCTTCCTCGCCGCGACCGCCTGGGTGGCGAGCGTCCCCAACGTGAGGATGAGTTGCGCCTGCTCGGGCCGCGCCGCCGCGAGCGCCTGCGCCGCCTTGGCGCCGTCGCCCTCGAGGGAACCCACGCGCACCGAGACCTTGAGCCCGCGGCGCTCGAGCGCGCGCGTGAAGCCCGCGAGCGCCTGGCGGTAGGGCGGGGCCTCCTGGCTCACCAGGACGGCGATGCGGGTTTCCCGGCTATCGGGCGCGGGCTGTGCGGCCGCGGGACCGGCGGCGCCGGCGAGGGCCACCGCGGTCAGCGCAAGCCGGCGCAGCCGCACGATGGTCATGACCGTCGTCAAAACTCATACGCCGCTTTGAGACGATAGCGGCGGCCGTCCTGCGCGATCGTCTCCGGCGCGTAGCTGTCGCTCACGGGGTCGGCGTACGCCTTGTCGAGGACGTTGTAGAGGGAGGCGGACAACTCGAGCCCCTTGACCCAGTTGCGCGCGAGCAGCGTGAGATTGACCACGGTGAAACCGCCGGTCTCCGCGCGCGTACGGGTCAGCCGCGGCCCGGTGTACTGAAGCTCCACGCCGCCGCGCAGCCGCCGCTCGATGAACGGCGTGCTCACGTTAAGCTTCGCAAGCGCGCGCGGCGAGTTCACCAGGCGCTCGCCCGTCCCGGCGTCCGTGCTCGCCTGGTAGGCGTAGCTCGCGCGACCCTCGAAGCGCGCCGCGAACCAGCCGCCGAGCTCGAGCTCGATCCCCTCGGCCGTTACGCGCTCGACGTTGCGAAACACGAGCAGGCCGTCGTTCGGGTCCACCTGCTGCGTGATGAGGTCGCGGATCGTGTAGCGATAAAGCGAGGCCGCGCCGCGCAGGCCCCCGCCCAGGTCCTGCTCGACCACCAGCTCGCTCGTGGCGATGGTCTCGGGCTTGAGGTCCGGGTTGCCCTTCTGCGTGACTGCGCCGTCGCTGTAGTAGATCTCGAAGACATTCGGCGCGCGGAAGGCCTCGCCGTAGAGCAGCTTCACGGTCGTTTGCGCGCTCGCGGCGTACAGCAGGCCGAGGCGCGGGTTGACGGTGCCACCGAAAGACTCGTAACGGTCGCCGCGCGCGCCGACATTGACGAGAAGGTCCTCGCGCAGCCGCAGCTCGTCCTGCACGTACAGCGCCGAGCGCGCCGAATCCCGCCGGTCGTCGAGCAGGACGCCGGCCTCGTTCACGGTGCTCTGGTCCTGGCGGGTGTTGCCCTGGTACTCCGCGCCCGCGACGAGCCGATGGCCGCGCGCGGGCCGCGCGGTGTAGACCGCCTCGGCCGTCCACCACGCGCCGTAGTCGTCCTCGCGCTGGGTCTCCGTGGGGTAGACGTAGCTGCCCTGGTAGCGATAGCGGTTCTGCCCCAGACGCAGCATCAGCTGCGCATCGGCGGCGATCGCGCGCTCGTATTTGACGTTGACGAAGCCGAGCACCGGGTCGCGCAAGCGCGTGCCCGGATCGTTGAACACGGTGTCGAACGCCCCGGTCGGCAGCGCCTTGTTGTGCTCGACGTAGCCCGCGGTCAGCGTGTAGTCGCCGGCGGAGAGCTTGCCGAAGAAGTTGCGGTAGCGCTCGGCGTCGACGTTCTCGGCCACGCCGTTATTCGTGGCGGGGTCGTCGAACTCGGCGAAATAGAGCGACCGGCCGGCGCTGTCGTAGTACGACGCGGCGAGCAGCATCTCGGCGCCGTTTTCGTACTTGTCGCCGTAGCTCACGCGGCCCCGGTTGCTGCGGAAGCTTCCGCCCTCGGCCGACACCTCCGCCCCCTTTAAGTCGCGGCCGCGCCGGGTGATGACGTTGATCGTGGCGAAGAAGGCGTTGGTGCCGTAGAGCGAGGAGCCCGGTCCGTGGATCACCTCCACCCGGTCGATGGTGTCCACGTCGACGAGGGACTCGGTCCCGATGAAGGCCTGGTCGAAGATGTTGTCGTTGGTGCGGTAGCCGTCGATGAGCAGCAGCACCCGCGTGTTGTAATCGCCCAGACGCCCGAACCCGCGCACGCCGGCATAGGTGTAGGCGCGGTCGTTGGCGGTGTAGAAGCCGCGCACGCTGCGCAGGATGTCGGCGAGCGTGCGGTGCCCATAGCGCTTGATCTCGTCGGCGGTGACGATCGTGACCGCGGCCGGGGCCTCGCTCAACTTTTGCTCGTACCGGGAGGCACCGAAGACGGCCGGGATGTCCTGGAACAGGATTTCCTCCCCGCCCGTGCCGCGTCCCCCAACCGCCTCGACCGGAAACGCGAACGCCGCCGCGAAGGCGAGCATGATTTTTCTGGGCATAGGTCCCTCCGTGGTGCAGGTATCGAGAATTGAACAAACCAAATTATAGGCAATATCCATGCCAGCGTCGGCCCCGCCACTAAATCGACACATTGGGACTACAAACCGGCACGGCGGCACCGTCGATTTAGTGGCGGGGCGGTCCGCGGCTACAATTCAGCTTATCCAATCCGATCGGGACCGATCATGTTCGAATCCGCCGAGGTGGGGCACACCGTCGACAAGGCAACCTACGAACGGGAGGTCCCGCGGCTGCGCGAGGCGCTGCTCGGCGCCCAATACGACCTTTTGCGCGCGGCGCGCCTTCCGGTGCTGATCCTCGTTAACGGCGTGGACGGCGCGGGCAAGGGCGAGACGGTGAATCTACTGAAGGAGTGGATGGATCCGCGCCACATCCAGGTGCACGCGCTGCGCGAGCTTACCGAGGAAGAGCGGCAGTATCCGCCCATGTGGCGCATCTGGCGCGCGCTTCCACCCAAGGGGCGGATCGGCGTTTTCTTCGGCTCCTGGTACACGTTGCCGATCCTCGGGCGCGTCTTCGGCGCGACGGGCGACGCCGAGCTCGATCAGGCGATGGTGGAGAACGTGCGGTTCGAGCGCATGCTCGCCGACGAGGGCGCGCTGATTTTCAAGTTCTGGTTCCATCTCTCGAAGGATCAGCAGAAGCGCCGACTCAAGAAGCTCGAGAAGGACCCCAAGACCCGCTGGCGCGCCACCGAGCGCGATTGGGAGCACTACAAGCGCTACGACAAGTTCTACCGGGTCTCCGAGCGCGCCTTGCGGCTCACGAGCACCGCCGAGGCGCCGTGGCACATCGTCGAGGGAACCGACCCGCGTTATCGCAACCTCATGGTCGGCAAGACGCTGCTCGCCGCGCTGCGCCAGCGACTGGACCAGGAGACCCCGCCGCAGCGCGCGCTTTCCGCGCCGCTTGCGCCCGCCGCGGCGGACAACCGCAATCTGCTCAAGACGCTCGATCTCGCGCTGCGCCTGGACAAAAACGATTACGAAAAGCAGCTCGAGAAATACCAGGGGCGGTTGAGTCTGCTGACGCGCCACAAGCGCTTCAAGGACACTTCCGTCGTTGCGGTGTTCGAAGGCATGGACGCCGCCGGCAAGGGCAGCGCCATCCGGCGCGTGACCGGCGCGCTCGATGCGCGCTATTACGACGTGCATGCCATCGCCGCGCCGAGCGACGAGGAGCTGGCGCAGCCTTACCTTTGGCGGTTCTGGCGCCGGCTCCCGCGCCGCGGCCATATCGCGATCTTCGATCGCTCGTGGTACGGGCGCGTGCTGGTGGAGCGCATCGAAAACCTGTGCTCCGAATACGACTGGATGCGCGCCTACCGCGAGATCGACGACTTCGAGGAGCAACTCACGCGCCACGGCATCGTCTTGGCGAAGTTCTGGCTGCACATAAGCCCGGAGGAGCAGCTCCGGCGCTTCAAGGAGCGCGAGCAGACGCCGTTCAAACGCTTCAAGATCACGCAGGAAGACTGGCGCAACCGCGAGAAATGGGGGCTGTACGAAAGGTCCGTGTGCGACATGGTCGACCGCACGAGCACCGAGATCGCCCCGTGGACGCTCGTTGAGGCGAACGACAAGCGCTACGCGCGCATCAAGATCCTGAAAACGCTTTGCGAACGGATCGAGGCTGCACTGTAGCGGCAGCGCAATTCCCTGAAAACCGAATTCATAAGAAATTCTTATTGAACCGCTCGTCGCCGGTTTCTATTGAAATTTTTTATTCCCCCGTTTCTTCACTACCGTCAATGCGGTCGCGGCTGGATAATACGCAGGCCCGATGGGTCTAACCTGTTGGGTACCAGTCCACATACGGAGGTGAGCCATGACCGAAAGACGATGGCAAGACTGGGTCGAGCTGACATTGGGAGCTTGGCTCTTGATCTCCCCGTTCGTTCTGCAATACAGCAATCTCGCCGGAGCCGCCGCCATCAATTCCTACGTGTTGGGAATTCTCGTGGTGGCGTTCGCCAGCGGGGCGCTTGCGAGACCGCAGATGTGGGAGGAAGGAGTCAACTTCGTCCTGGGCGTTTGGTTGTTCCTTTCGCCCATGGCGTTGGGCTTCTCGGGTGACGATATCGCGCGCTGGAACCACGTGATCGTGGGTCTCTTGATCTGCGCGGACGCGACCATGAGTTGGCTGCAATACCCCCCAAGCGGCAAGCCCGCATAAAAGACTTCAGTCTTGATGTTCCTTGTTGCGGCGCGCCCGTCCGGGCGCGCCGCTTTGCTGTTCCGCGCGCTGGTGCGCGACGGAACGCAAATCCCCTTCGAACCTCACAGGAATTGCGCTCAGACGCTTGCGGAATGATCGCGCGGCCGGCAAGTCCAATCGCCTTGAGTTCAGCGATGTAAGGAGGTGCGCGATGACCCGAAAACGCCGGCGGGACTGGGCGATGCTAGCATCGGGCATATGGCTCCTGCTCTCCCCGTTCGTTCTGCAATACGGCGATTTCGCCGGCAAAGCCGCGCTGAATTCGTACGTTCTCGGTATCGGCCTTGCCGTATTCGCCACCGCGGCGCTGCTCAGGCCGCGGATGTGGGAGGATTGGGCCAACCTCGTGCTCGGCGTCTGGCTCATCCTGTCGCCCTTCGCGTTGAGCTTCGAGGCCGAAGCGATCGCACGGTGGAACCATATCGTGCTGGGGATCCTGATCTGCGCGGATGCGCTCTGGGTCATATTCCGGCGCCGGATCGGCAAGACCCCGACCTGAACGCTTCGCTGTTTTCTTGAAGGAATCTTATCTATTAGTTTTTGACGCAGAGACGCAAAGGTATTTTTTGCGGTCTGTTTTCCCCGTTTTTCTTTGCGCCTTTGCGTCAAGTAATATTAATAAGCTTGCTTAATCCCGTGGCGCGCGTGGATGTTTTTGCGCATCGGGGGTTTTGTGACAGACTGCGGATACGTTTTCCCAAGGCGCGCCTACCCATGGATCCTGCGCATGACATCGAGGCGAAACTCCTCCTGCTCGGCGGCCGCGTCCAGGGCGTGGGGTTTCGCCCGTTCGTGTACCGGCTGGCGCAGCGCTTCGGGCTCGCCGGCTGGGTGATAAACCGAACGGGGCAGGTGGAAATTTTCGCGGAGGGGCCGCCCTCGGCGCTCGCGCAATTCGCGCACGCGCTCATCGCCGAAGCCCCGCCACTCGCCCGGCCCGAAATCATTTCCAATCATTCCGTCGCCGCGCAGGCCCTGGCCTCCTTCGCCATCCTGCCGAGCGAGGAATCCGCGCGCCCGCACATCCACGTGCCGCCCGATTACTTCGCCTGCGACGACTGTCTGCGCGAGCTGCGCGACCCGCTGGATCGCCGCTATCGTTATCCTTTTATCAACTGCACCCAATGCGGTCCGCGCTACACCCTCATCGCGCGCCTGCCATATGACCGGCCCAACACCACCATGGCGGGCTTCACGCTCTGCCCCGATTGCCGCCAAGAATACGAAAACCCGGCGGATCGCCGGTTCCACGCCGAGCCCATCGCCTGCCCCGCCTGCGGGCCGAGCCTGCGTTTCGTGTCACCGGGCGATCCGGCGGTCGCGGAAACCGGGGCGGCCCTGGCGGCCTGTGTCGCGGCGCTCAGGGCCGGAGGCATCGCCGCCGTGAAAGGCGTCGGCGGCTATCATCTGATGTGCGATGCGCGCGATGACGTCGCCCTCGCGCGCCTGCGGCGCAACAAGCCGCGCCCGCACAAGCCGCTCGCCGTGATGTTTCCGTGGCGCGGCCCGGACGGGCTCGATGCCGTGCGCGAGTCGGCCGCGCCCGATCCGCAAGAAGCCCGGTTGTTGCGCGATCCCTCGCGCCCCATCGTGCTCGTCACGAAGCGCGCCGAAACGACACTGTCCGCCCTCATCGCCCCGGGCCTCGAAGAGATCGGCGCGTTCCTGCCCTACAGCCCGCTGCACCACCTGCTGCTCGACGCTTTCGGCGCACCGCTCGTGGCGACCTCGGCCAATGTGCGCGGCGAGCCGGTACTTACCGATAACACCGAGGTGGAGGCGCGCCTGGTGCGCGTCGCCGAGACCTTTCTGCACCACAACCGCCCGATCGAGCGGCCGGCGGACGATCCGGTGTTTCGCGTCGTCGCCGGCCGGCCGCGCCCGATCCGACTGGGACGCGGTATCGCACCGCTCGAACTTGCCCTTCCGTCCACGCTCCGGCGGCCGGTGCTCGCCGTCGGCGGGCATATGAAAAATACCGTCGCGCTCGCCTGGGACGACCGCGTCGTCGTCTCGCCGCACATCGGCGATCTCGATGCGCCGCGCAGCCTCGCGGTCTTCGAGCAGGTGGTCGCGGACCTCCAGCGGCTCTACGGCGTGCGCGCCGAGGGAATCGTGTGCGATGCGCATCCGGGTTACGCGAGCACGCGCTGGGCGATCCGCTCGGGGTTGCCGCTTACCCGGGTGTTCCATCACCACGCCCACGCCTCGGCGCTCGCGGGCGAACACCCCGAGGTTCGACGCTGGCTCGTGTTCGCGTGGGACGGCGTGGGCTACGGCGAGGACGGAACCCTGTGGGGCGGCGAGGCGCTGCTCGGAAGGCCCGGCGCGTGGAAGCGCGCCGCGAGCATGCGCCCGTTTCATCTTCCCGGCGGCGAGCGCGCCGCCCGCGAGCCGTGGCGCTCGGCGGTTGCGCTTTGCTGGGAGGCCGGCATCGAATGGCGCGCGTGTCCCCGGGACACGGCCTTGCTGCGCGCGGCATGGGGGAACCGCCTGAACGCTCCGCCTTCGAGCGCCGTCGGCCGGCTGTTCGACGCCGCGGCGGCGCTTACCGGAGTCAATCTCGAGTCGAGCTTCGAAGGTCAGGGACCGACGATGCTGGAGGCGGTCGCGGGTGAAGCCGCCGAACCCGTAGCGCTTCCGCTCGCGCCCGGCGGGCGGGGCATAGCGTGCACCGACTGGGCGCCGCTGCTGCCGGTGCTCATGGACGACGCCCGCTCCGTCGCCGAGCGCGCCGCGGTCTTCCATGAAAGTCTCGCGCACGCACTCGCCGCTCAGGCGCGCCACCTGCGCGCGCGGCACGGCGAGTTCACGGTCGGCCTCGGCGGTGGCGTCTTCCAGAACCGGATCCTGACGGAACGCGCGCTCGCCTTGCTCGCGGCCGCCGGGTTCGACGCGCGGCTCGGGGCGACGATCCCGTGCAACGACGCCGGGATCGGCTACGGGCAGGTGATCGAGTTTATTGCGGCGGCATGATGCCGCCGCAATAAACGGACGGTCATATGAATTTTCACCGCAGAGTACGCAGAGAAAAACGAACGGACAGGATTTACAGGATTAACAGGATTAGTGCGAAAAATAAAACCATCAGTAAAGTAGAGTCGTTTTTGATTTAATCCTGTAAATCCTGTTAATCCTGTCTATTCTCTTTATGATTTTCACGCGGCGCGCGCCGCGCCCGCCTGCTGCTCCTGCAGCAGCGCCGTGAGCGCCTCCACCGGCACCGGGCGGCTGAAGTAGTAGCCCTGCACCGCAACGCTCGGGTAGGCCTGCAGGAAGTTCACCTGCTCCAGATTTTCCACGCCTTCGGCGACGATCTTGAGATTGAGGCTCTCGCCCATGGCGATGATCGTCTTGGCGATGGCCACGTCGTCGGCGTCGCCCGGAATATCGCGCACGAAGCTACGGTCGATCTTGAGCGTGTTGACCGGGAAGCGCGTCAAGTAGCTCATGGACGAGTAGCCGGTACCGAAGTCGTCGATCGAGAGCTGGATGCCGGCGCGCTCGAAGCGCCGGAGCTCTTCCAGCATCGTTTCGGAGTTGTCCATGAGGGTGCTCTCGGTCAGCTCGAGCGTGAGCTGCGAGGGCTCGATCCCGGTCTCGGCCACGATCTCGAGCACCAGGTCCACGAGCCTGTCCTCCTGGAACTGCCGCCCCGAGACGTTGACCGCGACCGGCACGGCGCCCACCGTCGCCTTCCACGTACTCCACTGGCGGCACGCGGTACGCAGCACCCACTCGCCGATCGGCACGATGAGCCCGGTCTCCTCCGCCACCGGAATGAACTCGCCCGGGTTGACCACACCGAGCTCCGGGTGCCGCCAGCGCAGCAGCGCCTCGACGCCGACGATGCCCCGGGTCTTCAAGTCGTACTGCGGCTGGTAATACAGCGTGAACTCCTCGCGTTCGAGCGCGCGGCGCAGGTGGGTTTCGAGCGTCAGGCGCTTGAGCACCTTGCCCGTCATCTCCGCCTGGAAGTACTGGAAGTTGTTCTTGCCGCGCTCCTTGGCGTAATACATCGCCGTGTCCGCGTGGCGCAGGAGCGTATCGCTCTCGGTGCCGTCGTCCGGGCAGACGCTGATGCCGATGCTCGCGCTCACGAAGATCTCGTGCGTGTCGAGCACGAACACCTGCGACAGCGAGTGATGCAGCTTCTGCGCCACCATGCTCGCATCGTCGCGCGACCCCAGACCCTCGAGGATCACGGCGAACTCATCGCCGCCGATGCGGCAGATCATGTCGCCGCGCCGCAGCGAGGCGCCCAGGCGCTCGGCGACGCTCTTCAGGAGCCGGTCGCCGATCTGGTGGCCGAGCGTGTCGTTGACGATCTTGAAGTTGTCGAGATCGATGAACAGCAGCGCCGCGTGATTCCCGGTGCCCAGCGCCAGGGGGATGGCGAGCTTGAGCTTCTCGTTGAAGAAGTGCCGGTTCGGCAGGTGCGTGACCGTGTCGTAGTGCGCCAGATAGTCGAGCCGCTGCTCGGCGCGCTTGCGCTCCTGAAGCTCCTGGGTCAGATCGCGCTGATGGCCCTCGATCTGGATCAACATCGCGTTGAAGCCGGAGGCGAGTGCCCCGACCTCGTCGCGCGAATCGACCGCGGCGCGCGCGGCGTAGTTCTTGGTCTGCGAGACCTCGCGCATGATCCCGACCAGCCGCATGAGCGGACCGGTGATGCCGTGCTGCAACCGCCCGAGCAGCAGCAGGGCCGCCGCGAGCGCCGCCAGCACCGCCACGGTCACCAGCACGGCGTACCACAGGATGCGCGCGTAGAGTTTATCGAGGTCGGCGTGCACATAGACGGTGCCGGTGCGCTCGCCCTTCACGCGCACGCCGTGAAACACCTCCAGGCGCCGCCAGGTAACGCGATCGCCGTCGGGGTCGGGCTGGGCCGGGGGCATCGCCTTGGTGCCCGCCCGCCGGTAGACCGCGAGCAGCGTCCCGCGCGCGTCGAATACCGCCGCCTGGACGACGCTCGGCGAGGCGGCGAGCCCGCTCAGAATCTCCTGCGCACCGCGCGCGTCGTTGAACACGAGCGCCGCGGCGCTGTTCTCGCCGATCATCGCCGCCTGCACGCGCACGTCCTCGAGCAGCGTCTGCCGGTAGGAGAAGAACTCGGTCACGATCAGGACCGCGGTCGCGAGGCACAGTGCCAGCCCCGTCGTGACGAGGTTGATCGCCCCGAGCTTGTGGCGGATCGGCAGGTCGCGGAACTTTTCGTGCAGCGTCGGCATCGCGGCCCTCAGTAGACGGTCCGCGCCAGGCGCAAGAGCTTCGAGCTGATGCTGAGCCCGGCGGTGCGCGCGGTGGTGGCGTCGATGTCGAAGGCGATCCGCGGCCCCTCGAGCGCGAGCGTGACGACGGCGCCGCGGCGCGCGGGCCCGTCGGCATCGGCCACCGTGAGCACCGGCTGACCCTTCACCGCCTCGAGTATCGGCCCAAGGCTGTCGGCCTCCGAGGCGGCGACGAACAGGATCTGGCAGCTCTTGAGCTCGGGCGAGACGGCGGCGCGGCGCACGGCGATCGGCTTGCCGTTGACAGTCTTCGTCGCCAGCGCGCCGGCGACCGCGCCGAACGGATCCTCGCCCACGACGCAGACGTTGAAGGACCGGTTGCGGCCTTCCGGCCACTCGACGAAGTGCGTCAGGTTGTAGAGCAGCGCCGCCTTGAGCTCGTACTCGGGGACGCGCTCGGCGTACGCCGCCGCGGCCGGCGCGGCGAGCGCAAGCCCGAGCAGTCCGGTGGCGATCCGTGCGTTGAGGCGCATGCCTTCCTCAGAAACGATAATTGAGCTTCAGGCGCCAACTGCGCCCGTCCTCCCGCAGCACGTCCATCGAATGCTCCTCCCCCGCCGGATAGACATAGGCCTTGTCGAACAGGTTGTAGACGCTCGCCGAGGCCTCGATCCCCTTCGCAAGCGATTCGGTCACAACCGTAAGATTCGTCACCGTATATCCGCCGGTCTCGCCCGCGAGCGTGCGGCGGTTGTCGGTGTACTGCACATCGAGGCCGGCGCGCACACCCGCCACCGGCGCCGAGAGGTTGAGCTTGGCGAGCTGGCGCGGCGAGTTGACCAGCCGCTCGCCGGTCGCCAGGTCCTCGGCGCGCTGCAGCGAGTAGCTCGCGCGCCAGCGCAGCCCGGAGTCGTGGATACGCTCGCCCTCGACCTCGAGCCCGCGGGCATGCGCGCTGGCGACGTTCTCGAACACCAGCATGCTGTCGGCCGGATCGGTGACCGCGGCGATGAGGTTGCTGATGTGGTTGTCGAACGCGGCCACGGTGAGCCGCGTCTTGGGACCGAACTGGCGCTCCCACACGAGCTCGCGGGTGGCGATCTCCTCCGGCTTGAGATCCGGGTTCGCCTTCATCCCCGTGGCGAGCGCGGCGTAGTAGAGCTCATAGACGTTCGGCGCCCGGAACGCCGTGCCGTAGATCGCCTTGAAGGTGGACTCCTCGGTCGCCTTGTAGATGAGCGCCACGCGCGGGTTCGTCGTGTCGCCGCCGATCGTGGCCCGCTCGTGCCGCAGCCCGGCGCTGAGCAGCAGGTCCGCGCGCAGCGTGTACTCGTCCTGCGCATACACGCTCTCGCGCGTGCCGCTGTGGCGCTCGTCGAGATTGACGACGGTCGGGTCGAGATCGGCGTTATAGAGGTCCTGGCGGTTGTCGCGCTGGTACTCGACGCCGGCCACGAGCTTGTGCGCCTCGAACGCGCGGTGCACGAGCTTCAACTCGCCGCCCCACCAGGCGCCGTTTCCCTCGTCGCGGTTCACGTAGGTGCCGCCCGCTCCGTTGTCGTAGACGTAGTCGCCCCAGTAGTCGTACTGGTTGTAATAGAGCCGCGCGGCGACATCCACCTTCGGCGCGTAGGCGGCTTCATACGCCAGACCCACCAGCGACTCGGCATCGTAGGTACGGCTGCGCGGATCGTTGAACACCTGCCAATACGACGCCGTCGGCACGCCCTTGGTGCGCCGCACCTGCGCCGCATGGAGCGTGAAGCCGTTGTTCGCGAGCTTGGCGAACAGGCTGCCGTGACGCTCGTCATCGAGTCCCTGGGCCACGCCGTTGTTCGTTGCGGGGCTGTCGAACTCCGGGAAGTAGAGGTTGTCGCCGCGGCGGTCGTAACCGCTCGCCGACAGCAGCAGGTCCGCGCCGTCCTCGGCGCTCTGGCCGTACGTCAACCGCCCCTTGGACGCACCGAAAGCGCCCGCCTCCGCCGACAGCTCGATGCCGTTGACATCCCGGCCGCGTTTGGTGATTACGTTCAGCACGCCGAAGAAGGCGTTGTTGCCATAGAGCGCCGAACCGGGACCGGGGACGAACTCGACGCGCTCGATCATATCCACGTCCACGAGGAACTCCTGACCGATGAACGCCGAGTAGTAAACGTTTTCGTTGATGCGGTAACCGTCCACGAGCAGCAGGATGCGCCCGTTGTAATCGCCGGTGCGCCCGAAACCGCGCGCGCCGAGGTAGCTGTAGTTGCGGTCGTTGGTCACGTGCAGCCCGCGCACGCTGCGCAGGATGTCGGCGAGCGTGCGGTGGCCGTAGGTCTTGATGTCGGCGGCCGTAATCACGGTCACGGCCGACGGCGCTTCGCTGCGCTTCTGGGGAAACCGCGAGGCGCTCACCACTTCGAGACCGAGCAGTTGCTCGAGCGAGAGCTCGGTGAGATCGGCCGGCGCGGCCTGCGCGGCCGTCGCCACAATCAGGAGCGACGCGGCTAAAGCCCGCCGGCAGGCAACCCGGCGGTTACGGTCCGAAAACGGCGGAAAAGCACAGCGATGCGTTCGTCTCATGCATAACCCTCGGATGGCGCCCGATGACGGGCGCATGGCGCGTTTTTCCGCGCGAAAAACGAAAAGCCGTAGAAACCCCTGTATTCTGAGGAGCGCAAAACCCGTGCCTTTCCCGCTGAGGCACTCCGGGGCCCGCGCACCGGCATCCGCCGCACAAATGCGCCGGCCGGCGCCGACGCCGCCCGGAAGCCGCAATCAGACCCCCAACTGGGATATATCGGCACAAAAACCCTAACCCTGTAGCGCCGCGGCCTGGCGCGACGGTGCCCGAGAGTCCGGGCAACGATGCTGGGATGATCTGGAGGCAAATCAAAGAAGCAGTTACAAGTTTCAAGTTAAACTTTGCGCCTCGACCCCGACCCCCGACCCCCGACCCCCGACCCCTGACCCCTGACCCCTGACCCCTGATCCCTGATCCCCGATCCCTGAACTTGGAACCTGAAACTTTGAATACTGGAACCGTAACCCTCGCCCACGGCAACGGCGGACGCTTCATGCGCGAGCTGATCGAGGACGTATTCGCCCGGCACCTCGCGAATCCCCTGCTCGACATCCGGGCCGACGCGGTGCCGCTGCCGCTCGACGGCGGCGAGGTCATGTTCACCACCGACGGCTTCACGGTGCAGCCGCTGGAATTCCCCGGCGGCGACATCGGCTCGCTCGCCGTGCACGGGACGGTGAACGATCTCTGCGTTTCCGGCGCGACACCGCTTTATCTCGGCCTCAATGCCTTCATCGAGGAAGGGCTCGAGCTTGCGCAACTGGAACGCATCGTCGCCAGCCTCGCGCGCGCGGCGAAAGAATCCGGCGTGCAGGTCGTCGCGGGCGACACCAAGGTCTTACGCCGCGGCGAGGGCGGCGGGCTGTATCTCGCCACCACCGGCGTGGGCGTGAAGGACAGGGCTCTGCGCCTCGGGATGGACCGCATTCAGGAAGGGGATGCGATTCTGGTGAGCGGCCCGGTGGGCGATCACGGCATCGCCGTGATGTTCGCGCGCGAGCAGTTCGGCCTGCGCGGCGATTTGCAGTCCGACGCCGCGAGTGTCTTTCCGCTCACCAGCGCGCTGCTGCCGCTACCGGGCCTGCGCTTCATGCGCGACCCCACGCGCGGGGGGCTCGCCATGATCTGCAACGAAATTGCGCGTGCGACCGGCCTGGGCGTGCGACTGCGGGCCGAGGCGGTGCCGGTGCGCGAACCGGTCGTTGCGGTGTGCGAGATGCTCGGCTACGACCCGCTGTATCTCGCCTGCGAAGGCCGCGTCGTCGCCGTGCTCGCGCCCGATCGGGCCGACGCGGCGCTCGCGGCCTGGAAGCGGCTGCCGCAAGGCAAGGACGCCGCAATCATCGGGCGGGTGGAAAACTCAAAACCGCGCGTGGTGCTGGAAACCGGGCTCGGCGGCGAGCGCGTGATCGAAGAGCTCGAAGACGACCCGTTGCCGCGGATTTGCTAGGTTTCTCGCCTCCCACCCAACCCTACGGCGCATCGCACCGCACGCCCCGCCTGCACGCGATGTCGCCGCCGCCGGAACCGCGGGCAAATATTTTTCCGGATTGTGATGCGGTTCACAGCGCACCCCTGCGGCAGGCATTAACCTGGATGCTTGGTCGAACTGGTTCTTCCGCGCCAACACCGGCGAAAGTGTTTCATCCTCTCCTCCGTTGGAGTTTCCCTCCGGCCGGAACCGGCCGGAGGGAATTTTTTTCCGACCCTTCGCTTCGGTGGACTGGCGAATCCCGGCAGCGCATTGAATATCCGCGTTTATCTGCGTTCATCTGCGGTTAACGGTTTTTTCCAAGGTCAAAAATACTGCGCCAGCCGGACGTAGAGCGAGCGCGCGGGCGCGGTGAACGTATTCGTCGAGCCAACCGGGATGCCGCCGTATTCATCGCCGCGCGCGCCCGCGGGCCAGTTGACGCCGGCGCTCAACTCGGTATTTTGTCGCCAATCGTACACGCCGCGGAGCTGGAGAAACCGGCTGGCGTCGTTCAGGTTCCAAATCAGGTTGGTGTGGAAGTTGAGTAGCGGCGCAGCCTCGATCTGAAGCCCCAGCGCGGCGTAGTCGCGCGCAAGGGTGTACAGCTCGCCGCGGGCCAGCCGCGCCGCGAGCGCCGGATCGGGGGCGGCGTATCGGGCGCGGTCGCGCTCGCCGAAGCCGTTGCGGAAATACTCGGCGTAGCCGTAGACATTCTTGCCACCTGAGATCCAGGAATAATCCACGTTGGTCGCCAGCGAAACGGCGCTGGAGCCGTCTTCGATGGCGGCATAACCCACATCCATGCGCCACACCGCGCCCCCGACGCTGCGCACGAGACCGAAGCCGGCCAGGTTTTCATCGTAGTGACGCGCCAGGATCAGGTCGAGATCGAGCCCGTTGAAACGCGAGCGGGATTTGACGGCATAGGTGCTCTGCCGCGCTTTGACTTCGCGCGTCGCGGAATCGCGCCGGGGAACAATCACCGCCTGCACATCGCCCTGCACGCCCGCCAGCCATTGGCCGTAGAGCATGTCGTCGCCGGTCTTGTAGTCTTTGTCGATCGCGATCGGGGAGAATGGATTCACGAAGTCGAGCGGATGGAACACCAGCCCGTTACCCCAACTTATTACCTGGCGCCCGAAGCGCACTGTCTGCCGCCCGGTGCTGTAGCCTGCGGACAGCCGATCGAGCCGCTGCACCGCCGCGCTGCGGTCCCCATCGGCCAACTCGCCCGTGAGATCGAAGAGCCTCCGGCGATCGTCCGGAAGACCGGTGACGGTCCCGGCACCCGACAGCCCGAGCGCGGCGCTGCGTCGGCGCGCTTCGAGCGTGTCACCGGCCAGTCCGAGCAGCTCGTAATGCGCGGCGAAATCCCAGGGCCCGGCACGGCGCTCGGCCTTAAGACGCAGATCGAGGTCGTGGTCGTCGGCCGGGTCGGCGCCGAGGACCGCGTTGAGATCGTCGGCGCGATAGTCGGCATGCGTGTACTGGTACTTGATATGGCCGCCGAGCTCCCAGCCCCCGGCCTGCGCGGTTGAGAGAGTTATATGATTGTTTGACGCGGAGACGCAGAGAACGCAGAGAAGATAACGAATGCTTTTTCTTCTGTCATATCTCTGCGTCTTTGCGCCTCTGCGCCGGAAACTCATATCATTCTCTCTTCCGATCATCCACGATCCGCCCGTCGTGCAGCGTGATGAGCCGGCGGGAGAAATCCATCACGAGCCGGTCGTGGGTGGAGAAGATGAAGGTGACGCCGTGCTCCCGGTTCATGTGGCGCAGGAGCTGCATGAGGTTCTCGGCCGTCTTCGAGTCGAGGTTCGCGGTGGGCTCGTCGGCCAGCACGAGCGAGGGCTGCGAGACGATGGCGCGCGCCACCGCCACACGCTGCTGCTGGCCGCCCGAAAGCTCGCCGGGGCGGCGGTCCTCCAGGCCATCGAGCCCGACCTCTTTCAAGATATCGCGCGCCTTCTCCGAGCGCTCGACCGCGCGCACGCCCTGGAGCTGCATGACGAACTCGACGTTCTCCCGCGCCGTCAGCACCGGAATCAGATTGTAGGACTGGAACACGAAGCCGAGACGATGCAGCCGCAACTTCGCGAGCGCGCCCTTATCGAGAAGATCCACGCGCGCTCCGTCCACGGTGATCTCGCCGCTCGTGGGCTTGTCGAGCCCGCCGATCAGATTGAGCAGCGTGCTCTTGCCCGAGCCCGAGGGTCCCGAGAGGCAGACAAAATCGAGCCGCGGGATCTCGAGGTTGATGTCGGTCAGGGCCTGCACCGAAACGGCGTCCTGGCGGTAGATCTTGCTCACGTTGCGGCAGATAACAGTATGCTCCATCTTTACACCCTCGTGATCGCCTCGACCGGCACGTAGCGCGAGGCGCGCCACGCCGGGTACAGGCTCGCCAGCACGCCGAGCGTCATGACAATGATATTCGCCGCGGCCATGTCGCTCCCGGCGAGCGCCGGATAGATCACCGGACTCACGCCGACCATCTCCAGACCCTCGGCGAACGCGCTGAGGTCGATGCCGCCCTTCAAGCTTGCCACGGTCGCCCACGCCGCGGCATTGCCGAGCACGAGGCCGACGACGAGCAACATGAGCGACTCGATCAGCACCTGCCCGAGGATGTAGCGCGGCGGCATGCCGAGCGCCTGAAACAACCCGAACTCGCGCGTGCGCTCGAACACCGCCATCAGCAGCGTGTTGACGAGCCCGAAGGCCATGGCCGCGAACACGACCGCGAACCAGATGAGCAGCACCACGTTATTGATCTTCTCCGTGAGCACGAGCAGCGGCTGCACCTCGGTCCACGGGGCGACGTCCAGGTCGCCGGCGGCGGCGCGCAGGCCCGCCACCGCGGCCTGCGGCCGCTTGCGGTCGGGCGTCATCACGGCGATCTCCGACACCTCGGCCCCGATCTTGAGCATCCGCTGGGCGATGCCGCGGCCGATGAACACGTAGCCGGTCTCCATCGCCTGCGGGTCGGCGTCGAAGATGCCGACGACCCGGAAGCCGCGGTCGGCGATCTGGTCGCCGGCGTCCTGGCTCATCAGCACCACGCGCCGGCCCAACGCGGTCTCGAGTTGCTCGGCGAGCTTGCGTCCGAGCAGCAGGCCCGGATCGTCCGGCGAATCCAGGTAGCGGCCCGCGGTGACGGCCTGCGGGATGAACGAAAGCCCACGCTCGCCGGCCGGGTCGATGCCGACCAGCATCACCCCCGCGGACTCGCGCTCGCTCGAGACCACGGCCGGCACGCGCACACGCGCGCTCCACGCGCCGATCGGACTCTGCCGCAGCGCCTGATCGAGCGCGGGCGCGGGCCGGAAACGATGCGCGACCGCCGGATCGTCGGGGTAGGCGCGCGCGTGGATCTGCGCGTGCCCGGTGAGATTGAGGATTTCCTTGGTGATCTGCTGCTCCATCGAGCCGCGGACGAGCGACGCCAGCGTGACCATCGACCAGACACCGAGCGCGAGCGCGAACACCATGACCGCCGTGCGGCGGGTGTGGCGCCAGAGGTTGCGCCATGCGAGGGTCGTGAGAAGCGGCAAGTCGGCGAGGCGCATGGATCAGACCGCGTGCATCGCCTCCACGGCGTTGAGCCGGCGGATGCGCAGGGCCGGATAGAGCGAGGCGAGCAGGACAAAGCCGAGGATCACGGCCGGGCCGAGCGCGACGCTGACGAACGAGAGCTTCGGGTAGATCAGGCCGGGCAGCCCGTACTGCCCCATCAGCTCCGCGAGGCCGGGATAGGTGAAGCCGTAGACGGAGAAATAGAACGCGACCAACAGGCCGAGCCCCATGCCGAGGGCGAGCCCGATCAGCGTGAGAAACAGCGATTCGAAGAAGACCAGCACGCCGATGCGCGCGGGCGTGGCGCCGAGCGCGAGCATGGCGCCGAATTCGCGCGTGCGTTCGAGCACCGACATAATAAAGGTATTGAGGATGCTGAAGGTGACCACCACGATGAGCGCGATATAGGTAAACCAGCCGCTCGCCCAGTCCGCCTGGATCAGTTGTTTCAGGCCCGGAATGAGCCGCTCCCAGTCGAGCGCCACCAGCCCCCGGCCTTCGGGCAGCAGAGCGGCCACCGCGGTGCGCAGTTGCGGCAGCGCCTTGAGGTCGGGCGCGACGAGCACGATGGCATGTCCGGCGTCCCCCATGCCGAAGGTCTCCTGAAACGTGCGCAGCGGCAACTCGACGAGCTGGCGGTCGAGCTCGCGCATGCCGCTTTCGAACAGCCCGACCACGGGCACGACGGTGGCCGCCACCGATCCGTCCATGGCCGAGCCGAGCAGCGTCAGCTCGTCGCCGACCTTGATGTTGAGGTTGCGCGCGAGCGTCGCGCCCACGACCGCCTCCGGCGCATCGAGGCGCGACAGGTAGCGCCCGGACTTCATCAACCGCGGGATCGTCGAGACGCGCGGTTCGTGCTCGGGCTCGGCGCCGACGACCTGCACGCCGTAGCTGCGCCGCCCGCTCGATGCGAGCGCAAACCCCTGGGCGCGCGCGGCGATCCCGACGTTCGCGAGCGCCGGGCTCTGGCGCATCCGCTGCGCGAGCGCAAGCGCCTCGGGGACGACGGTGCGGATCTGCGGCTTGTCGAGGTAGCCCTCGCGCTGCACCTGGAGCTGGCCGGTGAAGATGCGCAGGCTGCTGTCCACCATGAGGTCGTAGGAACCGAGCTGCAGCGTGATGAGAAACACCATCAGCAGCGTGACGAACGCGATCGCCGAGGCGGTGAGCCAGGTGCGGCGCGGGTAGCGCCAGAGATTACGCCAGGCGAGGCGTAAGGTAATAGTCATATAATTCTTGGAACCGCAGATGAACGCAGATTAACGCAGATAAAATAGATCAGCCCGCAATACTGTGAGATCGTTCGACGCATTGAGAACACGGTCGTTTTCAGTAGCGCCGCCAAACAAGAACCAGCGTTATTGATCTGCGTTCATCTGCGTTCATCTGCGGTTTCACCTTTGTTCCCTGGGATTGCGCAGGTTGGCGAGCGTGAAGATGCTCGCCGGCACGTCGATCCCGAACTGCACCTCCCGCGTCACCACCTCGGTCCACTCGCCGGGCTTGTCCGCTCTCTGCATGCGCTCGCGCGCGGCGACGGTCTTGCCGCCCATGGGCCGGATTTCGGAGGTCACGAGCTTCTTCACGAGCGCATCCTGCTGGTCGTAGAACGCATGTTCCAGGATGATCCAATCGTCGCGGACCTTCACCACCTCGCGCCCCCACACCACCGGCGCGGTCTCCAGGGGCGTGGATTCGATCACATAGACCTTGCGGCCCTCGTGCGTCTCGGTGCGCAGCAGCTTGTGCGTGTACTGCTCGATGAGGTCGTCGGCCTTGGCGAGATCGTTGTTGGAGAAGTCCGATCCCATCCAGCCCTGGTTCATCATGCTCGAGGGGATCTTGATGACGCGGTTGATCTTGGGGCTGAAGCTCCACATGTCGTTGTCGAGGAGGAGCGTGGCGTTGCCGGCGTCCTTCGGGGGCGCGCTCACGCGCACGAGCGATTCCTTCTGCCCGCGGGTCCACACACGGATCGTCATGGTGCGCTTCCAGTCCGGGCGGTGGATGGTCATGTCCACGACCGAATAGGACGACACGTCGCGCCAGTAGTCGATCGCCGTCTTCACGATCGTGGCGGCGTCCTGCGCCGCGGCGCGCGCCGGGAGGATCAGGGCGAGCGCGGCGAGGGTTAAATAAAGCGCTTTGGTTTTTGGTGGCATCCGATTCCTTATTCTACCGCACCGCGCCGGCCGGTTCGCCCGCTACGGCGGTCGCGCGCCCCCGGACCCGGAGACGAAAAACGGGAACAGGCGCCGGATCTCCTCGAGCGAGTCCGCGACCGAGTCCGGGACCGCCTTGGCCAGGAGATCGAGCAGGATCACCGCATTGACCGCCGCGTCCTTACTGCTGGCGGCGCGCAGACGATGCGCGAGTTGCGTATTGATCGTCTGGACGTCCCGGTAAATCCGATTCAGACCCTCCAGCTCCCAGTCCGGGGTCTCGCCGGCGCGCCGGCGGAAATACTGGCCCATGAGATAGACCGACACGGCGCGGAAGATTGTTTCTTCTTCCGTGGCAAAAGGCAAATGAAAGTGCGCCATGGTCTTGAAAAAGCGCGTGTGCGGACAGCCGCTCGTGGCGATCGAAAGTCCCATGAGGGAACTCACCGCGCGCTGCGCGGTCGTGCGGCCCGCGACCGTGCGCGCGGGCGTGACCACCTCGACCTCGAGCTCATCGTGCGAGAGCAGCTCCGCACCCATCCGCGTGAGCTCGACCAGGCCCACCGCCGCCGGGCAATGCGGGGACTGCGCCGGCGTGAGCGGGCAGTTCGGACATTTATGGAACTCAAGCCGCGTCCAATCCGGGAGCTCGCCGGAACCGCCGGCGCGCGCTTCGAGGGTCGCGGGATCGAGCCCGACGACGATGCGGTGACTGGCGCCGCCCGGAAGGTGAAAACGGTACTCGACGAGATTCGGTCCCATGCGTGAAGGAGACGGCGCTTGCGCCCGCGCTCAGCGCTGCCTGAGCTCCATTTTGTCGGCATCGCGCTTCATGTCGAGCTGCCCGAGGAACGACATGCCCAGGAGCACCTCAGTCGGGAAATTACCTTCGATCACGCCGGCCTCGACGTTGTACAGCACGATCTCGCCGACCTGGACGCTGAAGAGCGTGAGATTATAGGTGCGCACCATGCCCGCGGCGGTCTGTGCGATCCCGGGGCGGCCGTTGCGCCGGTAGTCGATGCCGATGCGTTCGGCCGCCGCGCCGCTCAGGGCGACCGCGGTTGCGCCCGTGTCCACGAGAAAGCGCACGGCCTTGCCGTTGATGAGCCCATCGGTATGGTAGTGGCCGTTCGACTCGGCGAAGAGCATGACGCGGCCCTTCCCCTCCGGCACGAGGGCTGACGCGACAACACCGAGCGTAAGCACCTGGCGCCGGCCGTCCCGCTCGATCTCCGCGGTCTCCTCGCGGGTATCGGTGGCGATGAGCTTCACCCCCTCGGGGCTTGTCTCGCCCGTGGTCAGGACCCGCCGGGCGCCGTCGATGAGCAGAATGGCCTTGTCCTTGAAGAGCGCGTGCAGCGCGAGCTTCTCCGCGGCCTGCACCGACGGCGCGAGCGCGCTCATCATAAGTATAAGGAGCAGTGACCGACGCATACGATTCGTATTCCTAAAACCGGCGAACGCCGATAAAATCCCGCGCATGAACGAGATCCTGATCTTCCGCCACGTCCCGCACGAGGGCCCGGGGTATCTCGGGGACTACCTCGACCGCCGCGGCCTGCGTCACCGCCTGGTCCGCGTCGACCGGAACGACCCTGTGCCTGAAAGCATAGCCGGAATCCCCGCGCTTGTGTTCATGGGCGGCCCGATGAGCGTGAACGACCCGCTGCCCTGGATCCCGAAGGTGCTGCACCTTATTAAGCAGGCCGTGGATGCGGATATCCCCGTGCTCGGCCACTGCCTCGGGGGCCAGTTGATCTCCCGGGCGCTCGGCGGTGGCATCACGAAAAATCCGGTCAAGGAGATCGGCTGGCTGCCGGTGCGCCGCAACGACAACCCGCAGGCGCGCGCGTGGATGGGGGGACTGCCGGGCGAATTCGAGGTCTACCACTGGCACGGCGAGACCTTCTCGATCCCGCCGGGGGCGACGCGCATCCTCGCCTCGCGCGACTGCGCCAACCAGGCCTTTGCGATCGGAAAGACCCTGGCGTTTCAGTGCCACGTCGAAATGACCGCCGCGATGGTGCGCGACTGGGCGCGCACCGGGGCCGAAGAGATCGCGCAGGCGCGCGCCGCGGGCGCGACCGCCACGGTGCAGACCGAGGCCGAGCAGTGCCTGGACCTCGAGGCGCGCGTGGCGCGCATGCAACGCATCGCCGACGTCTTCTACGACCGCTGGGTGCAGGGCCTCGGATGATGCCCCACTCGAAATATAGACGCTCACCTACTTCCGACCGGAATGGAGATTCTCACCTACTTCCCCTCTCCCAGAGTGAACGAGGCCGCGCGAGAGCGCGCACTCATTCACTTTGGGGGAGTTGGTGAAAGAAATGTCGAAGGAACCCTCACCCCTTGCCCTCTCCCGCTGTCGCGGGAGAGGGGGAGTCGGCGAAAATCTATGTTAAGAGTTGGACTGGACCTCGGCGGCACCAAGACCGAAGGCGTTGTCCTGGACAACGGCGGCGAGATGCTTTTTCGCGAGCGCCGCCCGACCCCGCAGGCAGAAGGCTACGAGGCCATCCTCGCTAACATCCGCGATCTCGTGACTGACCTCGAACGCCGTGCGGGCGTGCCCTGCCGCGTGGGCATCGGCACACCGGGCGCGATCTCGACGCGCACCGGTTGCCTCAAAAACTCCAACACCGTTTGCTTGAACGGCCGCCCGATCCGCGAGGATCTCGAGCGGCTACTCGCGCGCCCGATCCGCATCGCCAACGACGCCAACTGCTTCGCGCTTTCCGAGGCGCTCGACGGCGCGGGCCGCGGACACGCGGTCGTCTTCGGCGTCATCCTGGGCACGGGCGTGGGCGGCGGGATCGTTGCGCACGGAAAGCTGCTGGAAGGCTTGCAGCACGTTGCCGGCGAATGGGGCCACAACGTGCTCGAGCCCGACGGACCGCCGTGCTACTGCGGCAAGCGCGGCTGCGTGGAGACCTTTCTCTCGGGGCCGGGGCTCGCGCGCGACTACCGCGCGCATGGAGGTAATTCCGCGTTGGATGCGCAAGCCATCGTGGTGCGCGCGGAGGCGGGCGATGCCGCGGCCGAGGCCGCAATGCAGCGGTTCTTAGGTCGCTTCGGGCGCGCGCTCGCCGCGGTCATCAATATCCTCGACCCGCACGCGGTGGTGCTGGGCGGTGGGATGTCGAACATCGCGCGGCTTTATGCAGAAGGCCGCGCCGCAGTCGCGCGCCACGTCTTTGCTGTACATGGATGTACGAATGTCGCGGGAGACAGGACGACGGGAGCGGCCAACGACGAGCTGCGCACCGCGATCCTCCCCAACGTCCACGGCGATTCCTCCGGCGTGCGCGGGGCCGCACAGCTCTGGACGCCCGAGGAGACGTGAAGGTACGTACAGCCTTTAGCCTTTAGCCTTTAGCCTTTAGCCTTTAGCCTTTAGCCTTTAGCCTTTAGCTTTTAGCCTTTAGCTAACAGCTAACAGCTATCGGCTATCGGCTATCGGCTATCGGCTATGGGCTATGGGCTATGGGCTATGGGCTATGGGCTATCGGCCGATTGCTGATCTCTGCCAGCCCCATCAACGTTCTTTGCGCCTTCGCGCCTTCGCGTCAAATAATCATACTTAATCGGAACTTCCCTAGTGCGTCCGGGTACCGACCGGGCGCGCCGCCTCCGCCTTGGGCTGCCGGCCGATCATACCGGCCGTGTCCGTACCGTGGCTCTCGGCGCGCCGCGCCGCGTCCAGGCTCGTCTGGAAAATCGCCTTGTGCACGTCGCCGATGCTGATGATCCCGACGAGCTTGCCGTTCTCGGCCACCGGGATGCGGCGGATCTTGTGAACGACCATGATGGAAACGGCCTTGAGGACCGGAATCTCGGGACTCACCGTAAAAACCTTCGACGTCATGAGATCGCCGACGCGCCGATTCAGGACATCGTGATACTGGCCTTCCAGACCCTCGAAATCGGGGCGGCCGTTCTGCATGTATTCGGCGACATCCGGATACATGGCCTTAAGAATATCCTTTTCCGAAAGCACGCCGATGATAGTGTTGTCGCTGTCAACGACCGGCACGCCGCTGATCTTGTGCAGGCACATCACGACGGCGACATCGCGGATACGGGTATCGGGCGTCGCGGTCTTGACCTCGGTATGCATGATGTCTTTCACGAGCATGGCTTTCTCCTTTCCTTAGAACACGGGAATTAAGTGATGCATCCAATTCCACTATAGAAGACTGCCGATCAAATCAATATTCATTAATTTTTATGGGACTATAAGTGGCGGGGAAGCCGGTCGGTTCTCACCCTGTGAAATCCCCGATGGCATCCGGCGATTCGAGACCTTTCGTGCCCGGCATCGGGCACGCCGGAGCGCTGTCGGATGTCCCCCGAAAAATTGACGGGCATCAAAGTTTTGCGCCCGAGCGACTGATAGATGTTTCCCCTTCACGGAACAATACCCCTGACACCGAAACGGAGATGGTCATGAAACCTCACACGCTTTACGGAATCCTTGCCGGCGCGCTGCTCCTGGGTCTCGGCGCACCCGCCTGGGCCTGGGATATCAATCCGCCGCAGGGTGCGCAGGCACAGGCGCAACAAACAGAACCGGAGCAGGACCGGATATACGGCCGGCAGATGATGACGTCGGAAGAAATCACCGAGTACCGCAACACGATGCGCGCCGCCAAGACCGCCGAGGAGCGCGCCAAGATCCGGAACGAGCACCACGAGAAGATGGTGGCCCGAGCCAAGGAGCGCGGCGTCACGCTGCCGGAGGAGCCGCCGGCGCGTCCCGGTCGCATGGGCCCCGGCGGCGGGATGGGTCCGGGACGCGGCATGGGCGGTTACTGAGCGATCCTGCCGCGCCCTCGGCGCGGCGTCATTCGTGCAGCGCAAGGAAAGCGCCGCTATCCTGGGCGAGCGCCGCGTGCGTTATACTGCGTCCAGCAGACAACAATTCCGTTACACCGATCCTGAACCATAAACTCAAGGCATCCAGCGGAGGACCCATGAAACGCTACGTCGCGGCGCTTGCCGTGCTCCTGTGGTTACCGGCGATTTCCGTCGCGCAGAAACTCTCCGCCCCCGGGCATCTCGCGCTGTACGCCGTGCAGGGCGACTTCGACACCGTCAAGGAAGACATCGTGCTCGCCATCACCAACCGCGGGCTGGTCATCGACCACACCTCCCACATCGGCGACATGCTCGCGCGCACCGGCAAGGATCTCGGCGCGACCAAAAAAGTCTACGGCAAGGCCGAGTCGCTGCAATTCTGCTCGGCCACGGTTTCGCGCCGCACGATGGAGGCCGACCCAGCGAATATCGTCTTCTGCCCGTACATCATCGTGCTCTACACGCTGCCGGACGATCCCAGGAAGGTCTATGTCGGCTACCGCCACCCGCAACCCGTGGGCTCGGAAGCCTCCAAGGCCTCGCTCAAGGCGGTGGAAGAACTGCTCGACGAGATCGTTAAAGAGGCGCTTAATATCGCCAAGTAAACCCACCCACGGCGAACCAAACCCATGCCGCTCATCGAGGCGCAGCAACTCGCCAAGAGCTACCAGGCCGGCGACGTCGCGGTGCAGGCGATCAAGGGTGTGGACTTCACCATCGCGCCCGCCTCGTTCGTCTGCTTCGTCGGTCCCTCCGGCAGCGGCAAGAGCACGCTGCTCAACATGATCGGCTGCCTCGACCACCCGAGCGCAGGCCGACTCACGGTGCTCGACACCGATGTCGCCACGCTCGACCGGCGCGCGGCCGCGGATTTCCGCGGCGCGAACATCGGTTTCATCTTCCAGGACTTCAACCTGATCCCGGTGCTCTCGGCCTACGAGAACATCGAGTACCCGCTGTTCATGGTGCAGGACTGGCCGGCGGAGACACGCCGCGCGCGTGTGCGCGCGCTGCTCGAAGCGGTGGGCATGACGGACCAGGCCGACAAGCGCCCGGATCAGCTCTCGGGCGGGCAGAAGCAGCGCGTGGCCGTGGCGCGCGCGCTCGCCACCAACGCCAAACTCGTGCTCGCCGACGAGCCCACGGCCAATCTCGACCACGACACCGCCTACCGCATCATCGCGCTGATGAAGACGATGCGCGATGAGTTCGGCACGACCTTCGTGTTCTCCACGCACGATCCCAAGATCATGCGCGAGGCCGAAGTGACCTTCAC
>MFSU01000038.1 GCA_001785115.1 Candidatus Muproteobacteria bacterium RBG_16_65_34 | reverse complement strand
AGGCCCGGATGCCGTTTTTGCTGCGCGGGACGCGACCGGCGCAAGACTCAATCCACCCCGTTGACGCGCTCTCTCAACTCCTTGCCGGGCTTGAAATGCGGAACGAACTTGTCCGGGACCTGCACCGAGGTTCCGGTCTTCGGGTTGCGGCCGGTGCGCGGCGGGCGGTAATGCAGGCTGAAGCTGCCGAAGCCGCGGACCTCGATGCGCTCGCCGGCCGCGAGCGCCGCCGACATCTGCTCCAGCAGCTCCTTCACCGCGAGTTCCACGTCCCGGTACTCCAGCTGCGGCTGCTTGGTCGACAGCGCCGCGATCAGTTCGGATTTCGTCATCTCTCTAACCCTATAGAAAACAAGTTGACGAATTTCAAGGCGATCCGAACCCCAATGGCCACCCGCGCACCCCGACCCAACGCGCGTCAGCCCTCGGAGTCCTCCTGGGTGCCCAGCTTTTCCTTGAGCTTGTCACCGAGTGAGGAGGTCGCTCCGCCCACCTTGCGGGTATACTCCTGCACGGCCTCGGTCTCCTCCTGCACGTCCTTCGCCCGCACGGACAGGGAGATCTTGCGGTTCTTGCGGTCAATGGCGGTGATCTTCGCCTCGACCTCATCGCCGTCCTTGAGTACCGAGCGCGCGTCCTCGACGCGCTCGCGCGCGATATCGGAGGCGCGCAGATACCCCTCGATATCATCGGCGAGCTTGACCACGGCGCCCTTGGCCTCGACGCTCGTCACCGTACCCTTGACGATGGTGCCCTTGCCGTGCGCCGCCACGAACGAGGTGAACGGGTCGCCATCGAGCTGTTTCACACCGAGTGAGATGCGCTCGCGCTCCGGGTCCACCGCGAGGATGACGGCATCGATCTCGTCGCCCTTCTTGTAATCGCGCACCGCCTCCTCGCCCTCACGGGCCCAGGAGAGGTCGGAGAGGTGAATCAGTCCGTCGATGCCGCCCTCGAGACCCACGAAGATGCCGAAGTCGGTGATGGACTTGATCTTGCCGCTGATCTTCTCGCCCTTCTGGTGATTGGCGCCGAACTCCTCCCACGGATTCGGCTGGCATTGCTTCATGCCGAGCGAGATGCGCCGCCGCTCGGCGTCGATGTCGAGGATCATCACCTCGACCTCATCGCCCAGCTGCGCCACCTTGGTCGGGTGGATGTTCTTGTTGGTCCAGTCCATCTCGGAGACGTGCACCAGACCCTCGATGCCCGGCTCGATCTCGACGAACGCACCGTAGTCGGTGATGTTGGTGATCTTGCCGAAGAGGCGTGTGCCTTCGGGATAGCGGCGGGCGATGTCCACCCAGGGATCGTCGCCGAGCTGCTTCAGCCCGAGCGACACGCGGTTACGCTCGCGATCGTAGCGCAGCACCTTGGCCTCGATCTCATCGCCGATCTTGAGCACCTCGGAGGGATGCTTCACGCGCCTCCAGGCGAGATCGGTGATGTGCAGCAACCCGTCGATGCCGCCCAGATCGATAAAGGCGCCGTAATCGGTGAGGTTCTTGACCACGCCCTTCACGACCTGGCCCTCCACGAGGTTGGCCAGCAGCGTCTCGCGCTCGGCCGACATCTCCTTCTCGACCACCGCGCGGCGCGACACCACGACATTCGCGCGCTTGCGGTCGATTTTAATAACCTTGAATTCCAGCTCTTTGCCTTCGAGGTAGGAGGGATCGCGCACCGGGCGCACATCGACGAGGGAGCTCGGGAGGAAGGAGCGCACACCGTTGATGTCGATGGTGTAGCCGCCCTTGACCTTGCCGGTCATGACGCCGGTGACAACGGTCTGGTTCTCGAATGCCTTCTCGAGGTCTTCCCAAGCCTTGACGCGCTGCGCCTTCTCACGCGAGAGCCGCGTTTCGCCCGTGCCGTCCTCGAGGAACTCGACCACGACTTCCACCTGGTCGCCGATCTTGACGTTGAGCACGCCGTGGGCGTCCCTGAATTCGGCGGCGGGGATCACGCCTTCCGATTTCAGTCCCGCGTTCACCACCACGATGTTCTCGTCTACACGCACGACCTCGCCCTGGATGAGCTCCCCGGGCCGCAAGCGGATCTTTTGCAAACTCTCTTCAAACAGCTGGGCAAAACTTTCAGTCATAAATGTCCGTCAATTCTGAACCGCTAAACCACCGGCCTGCGGAACAACACCCGTGGGCCGGCGATTTCCCGGGGAAATCGACCGATAACGGGGTTGAATGTTGATCGTACAAGATCCGTGCGCGCCGCCGTTGATTCCCGCGGCGCCTCACTGCGAAAGGCGCGCCGCAAGCACACTATATATACGATCCACGACCTCGGAGATGCTCAGTGCGGAGGTATCGAGGATTTGGGCATCGGCCGCCGGTTTAAGCGGCGAGGCCGCCCGCGCGGAATCGCGGGCGTCGCGTTCACGGATCTCACCCAAAAGCCGCGGAAGGTTAGCATCGAAGCCCTTTTCCTTCAACTGTTTATACCTCCTTTCGGCGCGTAACTCGGGGGAGGCGGTGAGAAATATCTTGAGGCTGGCGTCCGGAAACACGACGGTGCCCATATCTCGCCCATCGGCCACAAGCCCCGGAAGTCTGCGAAAATCGCGTTGTTTTTGCAGCAGTTCCCGGCGCACTTCGAGGATGGAGGCGACCTGCGAGGCGTATTTGCCGCTTTCCTCGGTCCTGAGCACCTCGCCGACCTCCGCCCCGTCGAGGAGCACCTTGACCGACGCACCGTCCTGGAGCAGAAACCGGATATCCATCTCGCGGGCGAGCCCCGCGAGGACAGCGGCATCGTTCAGCGCGATGTGCGCCCGATGCGCCGCGTATCCCAGCGCCCGGTACAGCGCGCCGCTGTCCAGAAAATGCCAACCGAGCCGCGCGGCCAGCAGCAACCCCACCGTGCCCTTGCCCGAGCCGCTCGGGCCGTCGATGGCGAGCACCGGGACGGCTGAGTGATCCGTAATCCGTGATCCGTAATCGGTGTTACCGTTCACGGATCACCGTTCACCGTTTACTTGTATCCGGAGCCCCGCTTTCGCGGCCAGCTCCGTAAACCCCGGAAAAGAGGTCGCGACATTTTTACAGTCGCGCACCGCGATCGGCCCGCGCGCGCGCAGCGCGGCCATGGCGAAGCTCATGGCGATACGGTGGTCGCCGTGGCTGTCGATCTCCCCGGCCTGAAGCGCCCCGCCCTGGATGGCGATACCGTCCGGCGTCTCCCGGGCCTGGATTCCCAGGCGCTTCAACCCCTGCGCCATCACGCCGATGCGGTCGGATTCCTTGACGCGCAGCTCTGCGGCGCCGGCCAGGACGGTCTCGCCGGAGGCCGCCGCGGCGGCGATGAACAGCGCCGGAAACTCATCGATCGCGAGCGGCACCTGGTCCTCGGGGATGCGGATACCGCGCAGCCGCGATGCGCGCACGCGGATATCGGCCACCGGCTCGCCGCCCACCTCGCGCGGGTTCATCAGCTCCAGGTCCGCACCCATGAGCCGGAGAATATGGAGCACGCCGGTGCGCGTTGGATTCACGCCCACGTGCTCGAGCGTGAGATCCGAACCGGGCGCGATGCTCGCGCCGACGAGAAAAAACGCCGCCGAGGAGATGTCGGCGGGAACGTCGATGTCGCAGGCCGTGAGCGTACCGCCGCCGCGCAGGCGGATGCGCGCGCCCCCGGTTTGCACCGCGTAGCCGAAGCCGCGCAGCATGCGTTCGGTGTGGTCGCGGGTGGGCGCGGGTTCCGTCACCGCGGTTTCGCCCTCCGCATAGAGCCCCGCGAGCAGCAGCGAGGATTTCACCTGCGCGCTCGCGACCGGCATTCGGTAATCGATGCCACGCAAACTCCGGCCGCCCTCGATCTTGAGCGGCGGCCGCCCGCCCTCGGCGGTCGCGATCGCCGCCCCCATGCTCCCGAGCGGCTCGGAGACGCGCTTCATGGGACGCTTGCTCAGCGACTCATCCCCAATCAATTCGGAATCGAACGACTGACCCGCGAGGATGCCGGCCATGAGGCGCATGGCGGTGCCGGAGTTGCCCATGTCGAGCGGCCTTGCCGGCGCCTTAAGCCCGCGCAAACCCGCGCCGTGAATCGTGAGCCGACCCTGTTGCGGGCCCTCCATCGCCACGCCCATGGCGCGAAACGCGGCGATCGTGCTCAGCACGTCCTCGCCCTCGAGCAGACCGGTTACGTGCGTCACGCCCTCGGCCAGCGCGCCCAGCATCACCGCTCGGTGCGAAATGGACTTGTCGCCCGGCACCCGGATGCGGCCTGTCAGCCTGCCGCCGGGCTGGATTAGGTAATCAATTGATTGATTCATAATTGTTGAAACCGCAGATGAACGCAGATTAACGCGGATAACGAGCACGTCGCCTTTCGCATTAATCTGCGTTCATCAGCGTTCATCCGCGGTTCCCAAAATCTTACGACTTCTTGTTCAACGCGTCCCGAGCGTGCTTGGCGCGGGTGAAGGTCTCGATCAACCACTCGCCGTCGCCGCGGGCGATCGCCAGTTCGAGCTCCGCAAGATTGTCGCGATACTGGCGCAGGACCTCCAGCACCGCCTCGCGGTTGGCAAAACAGATGTCACGCCACATCACCGGGTCGCTCGCAGCGATACGGGTGAGGTCGCGAAAGCCGTTCCCCACGCACTGAAACACCGCCCGGTGATCGTCGCGCCGCACCACCAGATCCATGAGCGCGAACGCCAGCAGATGCGGGAGATGGCTGCCGACCGCGAGAATGCGATCGTGTTCGCCGGCCGACATCGCCACGACCTCGGCGCCCGCGACGGACCACATGGCGCGCACGCTCGCGAGCGCGCCCGGATCGGTCTCGGCCTCCGGCGTCAGGATCACGCGCCTGCCGGCGAACAGATCCGCGAGCGACGCGGCCACACCGGATTGCTCGGTCCCCGCGATCGGATGACCCGGAACGAAGCGCGCGAAACGCGCGCCCAGCGCCCGGCGCGCCACCTCGATCACGCCGCCCTTCACGCTGCCGACGTCGGTGATCACGGCGCCGTCGTCGATGGCGGCGGCGATCTCCCCGAGAATCTCCGGCATGGCCCCGACGGGCACGGCCAGCACGATCATATCGGCCCCGCGCACGGCGTCGGGCGCCGACACCGCGGCGCGGTCGACCACGCCGAGATCGACCGCCTGCTGAAGGTTCCCGAGGCTGCGCCCATAGCCCACGATTTCACGCACGGCGCGCGCCTCCCGCAGCGCCCGCGCCAGCGAGCCGCCAATCAGACCGACGCCGATGATGCAGAGTCTGTTAATCATAAAAACAGGACTGAGTGCTAAGGACTGAGGACTGAGCGCTACGTCCTCAGTCCTCAGAACTTTTTCCAGCGCGCCCAAAAACCTCTCGTTTTCTTCCGGCAACCCGACCGTCACCCGAAGGTGATTCGGCATTCCGTAATTCGCCACCGGCCGCACGATGACGCCTTCGCGCAGCAGCCGCTCGTACACCGGCGCCGCCGGGCGGCCGAGATCGACGCAGACGAAATTGCCGACCGACGGAATGAACTCGAGCCCCATGGCGCCAAACGCCAAGGTCAGTCGCCGCATCCCTTCCCGGTTGAGCCGCGCCGTGCGTTCGACGTGCTCGCCGTCCGCAAGCGCGGCGCCGGCCGCCGCGAGCGCCACGCTGTTCACATTGAACGGCTGGCGCACACGGTTAAGCACGTCGGCGACCTCGGGGCTGGAAACGCCGTACCCCACGCGCAGGCCGGCAAGGCCGTAAATCTTCGAGAAGGTGCGCGTCACGATCAGGTTGGGATGGCGCCCGATCCACGGCAGCGCGCTCTCATAGCCGTCCGCGCGCACGTACTCGAAGTAGGCCTCATCCACCACCACAATCACATGCGCGGGCAGATCCGCGATGAACGCCTTGAGCTCCGGCGCGTGCAGCCAGGTGCCGGTGGGGTTGTTCGGGTTGGCGATGAAGATAAGCCGCGTGCGCGGACTCACCGCCGCGCGCAGGGCGCCGAGATCGTGTCCCCAGTCGCGGGCCTTGACCTCCACCGTCCGCGCCCCGACCGCGCGCGCGACAAGGGGATAAAC
>MFSU01000037.1 GCA_001785115.1 Candidatus Muproteobacteria bacterium RBG_16_65_34 | reverse complement strand
GAGGGGGACCGAGCCGCAAGTAATCCGCAACCCGCGGAGAGCTGCCACGCCTGTCCTTGGGCTCGATCCCGCCGTTCGCTAGCTATTGGCCGCCTTTTTCGCCGTGTGCAGGCCGCACTCCTTTTGCGCGGGCGTTTCCCACCACCAGCGGCCGGCGCGGATGTCCTCGCCGACCGCGACGGCGCGCGTGCAGGGGGCGCAACCGATAGAGGGATAGCCCTTGTCGTGCAGCGAGTTGTACGGGATGCCGAAACCGCGGATGTAGGACCACACCTCCTCGTGCGTCCAGTCCGCGAGCGGGTTGTACTTGTACAGCTTGTTGTCGGCGTCCCACTCCGTCACGGCCAGCTCCTGGCGCGTGACGGCCTGCTCCCGGCGCAACCCGGTGATCCAGGCCTTCTTGCCCTTGAGCGCGCGCTGCAGCGGCTCGATCTTGCGGATACGGCAGCAGGTCTTGCGCAACGCAAGGTCGTCATAAAACGCGTTCGGGCCGTGCTCGCGCAGATATTGCTCCACCGCCGCATCCCGCGGGAAATAGCTCTGAAGCGACTTCCCGTAATGGGTCTTGACGTCCTGAATCAGACGATAGGTCTCCTCGGGCAATCGGCCGGTGTCGAGCGTGAAGACCTCGATGTCATAACCGTTCTTGAAAATCAGATCGGTCAGGACCATGTCCTCCGCGCCGAGGCTGTTGGCGAAACCCGCCGGGGCGTAGTCGGCGGCGATGGTTTGCAAAAGCTTCCCTGCATTTTCGATCTTGGCTTCGAGACTCATGGTGCGTACGTTTCCTTTTAACGATTACTTAACGATGTTCCGCCATGACGAGCATGGCGCCCTTTTCCCCTTGCCGGCGGCATCCTAGGCTTCCGCCGGCAGGGCTAACCGCTTCTCCTCGGCCGCCTTCGGGACGCCCGCGACCGCTTCCGGGACGACCCAACCGCTCAGCGAGGCTGCGAGATCGAGATGAGCGTCGAGGCGCGTGGCGACCTCGCCGGCCTGCCGCACCCAGCCGTCCAGCTCCAGCACGAGCGCGGGAAACGCGGCTTCGTCGAAACCCGCGCGCATCCTCTTGAGCGCCGCGTGCAGTTGCGTGAACTTTTCCGCAGGCTGCGGATATTGCGTGAGGGACTGCGGCAGCAGTTTTGCGATTTCGTCCGCGTCGTCGATCTTGCGGCGGGTGGCGAGGAACAACAGCGCCTGGCCGATCGAGCGCGCAATCGCCTCCGCGCACTCGAGCGCCTCGGCGTTCTTGCGCTGATAGAGATAACCGTCGCGGCAGTCGCGCTCGTACGCCGCCTCGGCGAAGTTCGCCGCCACCGACTCCTGCGCGGCACCGGCGCACTCGCCGCCACCGAGTTGCAGCACCTTGAATGCCGACTCTTCGCCGTGGTCCTTGATCACGAACGGAACATCTTCCGGCGCCACCTTGATCTCCTCGGCGAGCAGCTTCTCGAAATAGCCCGCCTCCTGCCGCCGCACCCACTGGAAGAACGTCTCGCGGTCGCGCCGAGCGCCGAGATAGGTCTCGTTCACGCGCTTGATGGCGCTCTCGACGCGCACGGTGGGAACCTCCGGGCCCTTGACGGCGAGCCCGCCGCTGCCGCGCCCGTCGCCGCCGAAGTACATCTGGTAGTGCGGGATGAGCTTGCCGTGCAGGCGCTTGCCTTGCCCGTAGATACCGATCTCCCCGGTTTCGGGCTGGGCGCAGCCGTTCTGGCAGCCGCTCACGCGCAAGCTCAGATCGGTTATGCCGATCAGCTTCTTCGCGACGATCTTCGACGAGGTGATCCCCAGCCGGCAGGTGGAGCTGCCCGGACAGGCGACGACATCGTCGCCGGCCTGCGGCACGCCCAGGCCGAGCGCGGCGAGTCGTGCGCGCACCGCATCGAGCTCTTGCGTCGGTACATTGATGAGCATCAGGTTCTGATCCTGGGTCGTGCGTATGTCCGTCAGGCCCAGGTCGTCCATGAGCTGCGCGATACCGCTCAACTGCTGCGCGCTCACGTCCCCGATCGGCGTGCTGATGGGAAATACGTTCAGACCCGGCTGCTTCTGGGCGAGCACTGTGCGCGGCGCACCGGCGCCGTACGCCTGTCCGTCCGCGCTGCCATCGGTCCACGTGCCCTTCGGATGAGCCGAGCCCTGGCTGGCATAGATCGCCTTGGTGCGCGCGAGCTCCTCGCGGTATTTTTCGAGAAAACCCTCGACGCCGAAGCGGTCCACCAGAAACTTCACGCGCGAACGCGCGCGCTTGGTGCGGTCGGAATAGCGGTTGTGCAGCGAGATCACGGCCTCGATCGTCGGCAGCAGATACTGCTCCTCGATAAAGGACTCGACCGTGAGCGCCTCGCGCGGCTTGTGGCCGAGGCCACCGCCCGCGAGCACCTTGAAACCGAAACGCCCGTCGCGCTTCACCGCGACGACGCCCACATCGTGCGCCATACCTTGCGCGCAATCGGTCTCGCAGCTCGAGAAGCTGATCTTGAACTTGCGCGGCAGGTGCTGGGTGAGCGGATGACGCAGGAAGTGCTTGACCGCGCCGTTGATGAACGGCGTCACATCCGCGCGCTCCGCCGGGCAGATACCCGCCAGCGGGCAGGAGGTGATATTGCGCACGGTGTTGCCGCAGGCCTCGCGCGTGGTGAGCCCATCCTCGGCCAGACGCCGCATGACCGCGGGCGTGTGCTGCAACGGCACGTAATAAAGCTGGAAATCCTGGCGCGTGGTAATGTGCACGGGATGGCCCGGCGCATAACGCCCGGCCACGTCCGCCACCGCCCGCAGGTGATGCGACGTGAGCCGCCCGCCGGGGACCTTGATGCGCACCATGTTCACGCCTTCCTGGCGCTGGCCGTAGACGCCCTGCTGAAGGCGCGCGGCCTTGAAGCGGTCGGCATCCATCCGCCGATCCAGGTAGGCCTGCACGGCCTGCTCGACGCGGTTGATCTCCTCGCCGTCGGCCAGATTTCCCGTGTCCAATGCGCTCAGGTCATTCATTCGCTCTCTCGCTTTGTGTGGAATACCGCCCCGTCAAAAAACAAATCTTCCCCCGATCAGCAGCAGCATCGCCGCCAGCGCCGAGCGCAACACCCGCTCCGGGATGCTCGCGCTCAGGTGGCTGCCGAGATAAATCCCGGGCAACGAACCGATCAACAGGGTGGCCAGCAGATTCAGATCCACCGTCCCCATGTGCAGGTGTCCAAGCCCCGCCACCGCCGTCAGCCCGACCGCATGCGCGAGATCGGCTGCCACGATGCGCACCGCGGGCAGTTGCGGGTACAGAAACAGCAGCGCCGCAATCCCGAGGGCGCCCGCGCCGATGGACGAGATCGTAACCAGGGCGCCCAGTACCGCTCCCGTCACAACCGTCGCGATCGCCCGTCCGCGTTCCGACAGACCCCGGCCGACGAGCCACCCCTTCTCCTGCAACCGGCCCTTGAACAGGAGCGCGAACGCAGTCAGGATGAGCGCCCCGCCCAGCACCGGCGTCACCAATCCGTCGATGGAGACGCCCTCGGCCGCAAGATGCTCGAGCAACACCAGCGTCGCCAGGGCGGCCGGGATGCTGCCGCAGGCCAGTAGCCCCGCGATCCGCCACTCGACGTTGCCGCGCCTGGCGTGAACCCCCACCCCGGCTACCTTGGTAATCGAGGCGAACAGCAGGTCGGTGCCTACCGCGGTGACGGGCGGGATACCGAAAAACAGCACCAGGAGGGGCGTCATCAGGGCGCCGCCACCTACTCCCGTCAGTCCAACCACGAAACCGACCACCGATCCTGAAATCACATATGCCCAGTCCATTTGCGGTTCCTTTCGCGCGAGGCGGCTATAAATCGTAAAAGAATCAAGTTGTTCCAAGCCTTGCCACATAAAGCTCTGTGTGGCGCACCGCCCGTCCTTGGTATTCCCTTATGAGATGTAAATGTAAACCAGTTTTTTTATGTTTAAAAAGAATATAAACTTATATCGTTATATCTTTTTAGACATATGGAGAGCTGAAATGAAGTTTCAGCAATTGCGCTACATATCGACCGTAGCCCGGCGGGGCCTGAAGGTGTCCGACGCCGCGCAACGGTTGCATACCACGCAGCCCGGGGTCAGCAAGCAGATCCGCATGCTGGAAGAGGAGCTGGGCGTGGATATCTTTCAGCGCAACGGCAAGCGGCTGGTGGAGATCACCGAGGCCGGCAAGATCATTCTCGGCATGACGGAAACGGTGCTGCAGGGCCTCGCCAACATCAAGCAGGTCGCCGCCGATTTCGCCGATGAGGCCAAGGGCAGCCTCATCATCGCAACGACGCACACCCAGGCGCGCTACGCCCTGCCGCCGGCGGTCAAGTCGTTCACGGAACGCTACCCCGGGGTGCGCCTGCGCCTGCACCAGGGCAATCCGACGCAGATCTCGGAGCAGGTCGTCGCCGGCCAGGCCGACATCGGTATCGCGACCGAAAAGATCGCATCGTACGGGGAGTTGGTCGCAATGCCCTGCTATCAGTGGAACCGTTGCGTCGTGGCGCTGCCGGGGCATCCCGTACTGGAGCACAAGCCCCTCACCCTCGAGGAGATCGCCAAATACCCGATCATCACCTACGACTTCGCCTTCGCCGGCCGCACGCACTTCAACCGGACCTTCGAGGAACGCGGACTAAGACCGAACGTGGTGCTCACGGCCATCGACTCCGACGTGATTAAGACTTACGTGGAGTTGGGTCTGGGCATCGGCGTGCTGGCCAATATGGCCTTCAACCCCGAACGCGACACCACGCTGCGCGCGGTCGATGTGAGCGATTTATTCGAGCCGAGCACCACCTACCTCGCGGTTCGCCGCAGCGCCTATTTGCGCGGTTACGTCTACGCGTTCATCGAGATGTTCGCACCGCACCTCACGCGCAAGCGCGTCGAAGCCGCGATGCACGCCGCGACGATTTGAGGCGCAGGCGGTACCGCTCTATTTTTTGGGTCTCGGTGCGACCGATGCGCAGCTTGAGGACGTTGGTCAGGATCCATTGTTCCAGCTCAACCCGGATTTTGCCCTGCAACGCTAGGGGGTGAACCGTTCCACGGAATGGAGGAGCCGCTTGCCGTGGATCACGGCCACGATCAGCACGCGCCGGTCCTCGACGCGGTAGATCATCCGGTAGCTATAGATAAACCGCTCTCGGTGGGTGGAGATCAACTCGGGCACACGGCGTCCACGCAAGGGGAACTGCGCCAGGCTTCGGGCAGCGGCGATCAACTCCTCGACCACCTGCTGCGCGTATAGCGGCGAGTCTTTGTGGATGTAACTGGCAATCGCTTCGATGTCTTCCCAAGCTTCCGGCGACCACGTTATTTCGTAATCCATTTACGCAACCGCGCCTCCACCTCGTCCTGAGTCAAGGTTCCTTCGGTCTTGGCCCGTGCCTCGCCGCGGCGAATCTTCTCCAGTACGTAGAGATGGTAGTGGATGTCTTCCAAGGTGCTGTCGTCCGGAAGGAGTTTAAGCAGTTCTTCGACGTCTTGCTTGGCGGTTTGCATCACAGGCCTTCCTGTCACGGTGAACGTGCTCTTAAGCATATCACGCCTCCCCCGCTTCTTCCGCCCCACCCCCGGCGTCCCTGAAAGATGAAGCAAAGCAAAAACCGCGCCCCTGAAATTATTACCTGGGGCTTTGCGTGTTGAAAAAGGCCATGGAAGGACTTTTTCAACAAACTGTTTAGTCGTCCTCGCCGAGCTCGGCCGACCAGCCAAGCTCACGGGCACGTTGCAGCGCCGCGGCGTAGATGCGCTCGTGGCGCGCGCGCAGCTCCGGCGGCAGGCGGCTGGCGAGGTGGCCGTGGGCATCCCAGGCCCGGTGCACCTGGTCGTAGAGCTGCTCGATCCGGCCGTAGTCCCAGCCCTCGCAGGTTTCGGTTTCGGGCAGCAGGTCGAAGACCCAGGCGTCGCGGATGATCTTGCCGATATCCGTCATGCCGCCGTATCGATCGTTATGAATCCCGGGGTAAATTTTGCGCGCGTGCATGTCAGGTCACCAGATTCCGCGGCGCTCCGCGGACGAAGCGCTCGATGTTGTCGATCAACTGATCGGCCATCGCCTGCATGGCCTCGCGGCTGCTCCAGGCGACGTGCGGTGTCACGATAAAATTCGGCAGATCGAGGTCGAGCAAGGGATTGCCCTCGCGCGGGGGCTCGCGCGAGAGCACATCGAAACCGGCGCCGCCGATCAGGCCCTGCTTCAAGGCATCAGCAAGCGCCGCCTCATCCACCAGCCCGCCGCGCGCGGTATTGATAAGCAGCGCGTCGCGGCGCATGCGTTTCAGTTCGGCTGCGTCGATCAGGTGGCGCGTCTCCGCCGTCAACGGGCTGTGCAGACTGATGACATCGCTCTCTCCGAGAACCGTCTCGAACGCGGTGTAGCCCGCGCGCACCGCGTCTGCGCCCTTGTGCTCGGCATAAAGCACGCGCATGCCGAAGGCCTGCCCGAGCCGGCCGACGGCCGCGCCCAGGACGCCGCGGCCGACGATGCCGAGGGTGGCGCCGTGCAGGTCGCGGATCGGCTGGGTGAACAGACAAAATTGCTCCGCGCGCTGCCACAGCCCGTCGCGCACATCCGCGCGGAAGGCGATGAGGTTGCGCCGCAGCGCGAGGATCAGCATGAACACATGCTCCGGCACCGAATGCACGGCGTAGTTTCGCACGTTGGCGACGGCGATGCCGCGTGCGCGGCAGAATTCCACATCGACGTTGTCGGTGCCGGTGGCACACACGGCGATCATGCGGAGCCCGGGAAGCTGCGCGAGGGTGTCTTGGCGCAACGGCACCTTGTTGACGATGGCGACGGTGGCTTCGTGCAGTCGCGCGACAGCCTCTTGCGCCGCGGTAGCCGGATAGTCCCGCCATTCATGCGCGAAGGCGGGACGACGCAGGTTAGCGTGCAAGCTGTCGCGGTCTAAGAAGACAATGCGCTCCATCCCTACTCCATCGCGCTCGGCTCGAAGGAAGAAAGTTGGACAGGATTAACAGGATTTACAGGATTAAAGATTCAGTCTTGAGTCTTGAGCACGTAGGTTGGGGTGAGCACCGCGAACCCCAACATAACCCTCTCGTGTCGCCTTCACGCTCTTGCCCGCAAGCCGTCGATTTCAGATTTCGTTGGGGTTCATTTCATTCACCCCAACCTACGTGCTTAGCCCTGTTAATCCTGTCTATTCCGTTTTTTCTTACATCACCCTTCCAGCGCCGCGGCGCCGGCGCGGGCGATCTGGCCGTCCTCCTGCGGCTGCACGCCGCTCACGCCGATCGCACCCACGATGTGCCCGCCCACCGTGAGCGGCACACCGCCCTCCGACGGTAACACGCCCGGCAGCCCGAGCACCCCGAGGCGTCCGCCCGCGAGCGCCTCGCTCCAGCTCTTGGTCGGACGCTTGAACGCGGCCGCCGCGTGGGCCTTGGCCGTCGCCACTTCCACGCTCGCGAACTGGGCCTCATCCAGGCGCGAGAGACAGAGCAGATGCCCGCCGTCATCGACGACGGCGATCACGACCGGCCAGGAGTTTTTCAGCGCTTCCGCCTCGGCCGCGGCCAGGACGCGCTTGGCCCCCGCCAGCGTCAGGGCCGGCTTCTCCACCGTCATCTTTTCGCTCGCCATAGATCCTCCATGTAAAACAGTCTTGAGTCTGGAGTCAGGACTGAGCGCTGAGGACTCAGGACTGAGTTTCACGTTTAACGTTTAACGTTTCACGTTTCACGTTTCACGTTTAACGTTTCACGTTTCACGTTTAACGTTTCACGTTTAACGTTTAACGTTTCACGTTTAACGTTTAACGTTTCACGTTTAACGTTTAACGTTTAACGTTTAACGTTTCACGTTTAACGTTTAACGTTTAACGTTTCACGTTTAACGTTTCACGTTTAACGTTTCACGTTTAACGTTTAACGTTTCACGTTTAACGATTCGCGGTTCACGCTGATAGCCGATTAACCAAGTACCCATCATATCCACGAAATCCCGCGCCGCAAAACTGCGGTGTCTCTTGCCACAGGGTGAAACGGAGGCTGATCCGGCGCGGGCAGGTATGATAGCTTCTCCCGACTCGATCACGGAGGTGAGGACATGGACCTGGGAATCCGCGGAAAGACCGCGCTCGTCTGCGCCGCCAGCAAGGGCCTGGGCAAGGCCTGCGCGCTGGCGCTGGCGCGCGAGGGCGTCGAGATCACCATCGTCGCGCGCACGCGGGAACCGCTGGAGGCGACGGCCGAAGAGATCCGCGCCGCGGGCGCGCGGGTCACCGCCGTCGCCGCCGACATCGCCACCGAGGCCGGCCGCCAAGCGGCGCTCAGCGCCTGCCCCGCGCCGGACATCCTCGTCACCAACGCCGGCGGGCCGCCGCCGGGGGACTTCCGCGACTGGACGCGCGCGGACTGGATCGCCGCGCTCGACGCCAACATGCTCACGCCGATCGAGCTTATCAAGGCGACGCTGGACGGGATGATCGCGCGCCGGTTCGGGCGCATCGTTAACATGACCTCGAGCGCGGTCAAGGCGCCGATCGACGTGCTCGGGCTCTCCAACGGCGCGCGCTCCGGGCTCACCGGCTTCGTCGCGGGGCTGGCGCGCAAGACCGTGCGCCACAACGTCACCATCAACAATCTCCTCCCCGGGCCCTTCGCCACCGACCGCCAGCGCGCGCTCGTCGAGGCCGCGGCGAAATCCGGCGGCAAGACGTTCGAGCAGGTCTGGGCCGAGCGCGCCGCGGCCAATCCCGCGGGACGCTTCGGCGATCCGCAGGAGTTCGGCGCGCTCTGCGCCTATCTGTGCAGCCGGCAGGCGGGCTTCATCACCGGGCAGAACATTCTGATCGACGGCGGGGCCTATCCGGGGACGTTCTGATCCGCCGGACCGGACGGCGGTTTGCGCTCCGGCACGCCCTGGTCGATCTGTCGTTGCAGTTGCAACTGCTCGGCGCGTTCCTGGCGCTTGAAGCGCAGATACTCCTCCTTCTCCATTTCGTGAAGCTGCTCGCGGTAGCGCTCGGTGAGATCGAACCACCGCCCCAGGCGCCGCTCGAAACGTTCCGCCTCGGGCGCACCGAGCGTCTCAAGATACGCCTGGATCGCGAGGTAGTAGCGCACGACGTTGCGCTCCACCACCGCCGGCACGCCGCCGGCGTAGACCGGCTTGCCCGCCTCGTCCTTGCCGACGATGCTGAAGCCGACCTTGCCGCTGCCGAGCGTGGCGAGATAGCCGGAACGGGCGAGCGACATCAACGTGCCGTATTCATACGCATACCCGAAGTGCAGAAACACGGCGTCCGCAGCGAGCGGCACGGCCTCGACCAGGATCAGGTAATTCCGCGTGCCGAGCGGTCCGTCCGCGGCCGAGAACGTCATACGGAAATAGTCCGCCCCCGGCTCCGCGCCGCGGGTGACATAACGTATCGGGTAGGCCCGATCGGGCGGCTCGTAGAACTTGCGCCCGCTGTAGAACGTCATGACTTGCGCGCCGGCCTGCACGGCGTACGTGCAGGCCTTGATATTGAGATGCAGGGTCACGAGGTCGCACCAGTTCTCCGGCGCCCGCAGCGCGCCGCGCACCGTCGCGTAGGGGTAGCGCAGCACCCCGTATACATCACCCCGCGTGCGCCCGTCCTTGTCTTCGGACTCGACGTAAAGCGGAACCCCGAAAACATTGTTCTCGAGCTGCGGCTTGAGCGCCCGGTGCGTCGCCGCCAGCGTCGCGGCGCCCGCCGCCGGCGGCTCGCCCGCATGCGCCCCGCCGAGCGCAAGCACGAAGCCGGCGGCGCACAGCCCCGGCGCAAAGCGTCTTCCGGCCTTCACCTTTCGGGTTTCCGTCTTGATCGTGTTATTGACCCGGCACGATTGTACTTGAACGAAGGCAAGCCGGATGCGGCTCTTATGGCATCGGTGACGGCACGGACGTGCCGGGTCAATGCGGTGAAAATCGCAAAAGAAATCAGCGGGCCGGCGCCCGCCGGAAACACCTGCTCCCTAATGGAGGCTTTCAGTCAACCGGGGATTCGATGCGATGGAGCAATCCGCGCGCACGCAGTTGCGTCCCCGCTGCTTGGCCAGATTGAGCGCGGCGTCCGCCCGCGCGACCAGGCTCTCCGCGCTCTCGCCGGGTTGCAGCGTGGCCACGCCGATACTGGCGGAAAGACGCAGGTCCGGAGCGGTGTGGCCGAGACGGCCCTCCTCCTCCACCACCTTGCGGATGCGCTCGGCGAGCAACACCGCGCCATCGAGGGGGGTGTTGTTGAGCAGCACCAGAAACTCGTCGCCGCCGTAACGGGAAAGGATATCGGTCGTGCGGATCGACTTCTCGACGCAGCGCACGAAGGCGCGGATCGCCTCGTCGCCCACGGCGTGCCCGTGACAGTCGTTGATGGACTTGAAGAGGTCGATGTCCAGGAAGATGGCGGAAAACGGACTCCGATGCCGGTGCGCGAGCCCCACCTCGCGCGCGAGCACCGTCTCCATCACGCCGCGGTTATACACACCGGTCAGAGGATCACGGCGCGCCTCCTCGACCACGGCCTTGTAGGTCAGCGCGTTGCGCAGCGGGTACACCAGCGCGCACAGTAGATGCTCCAGAAGGGAGAGCTCTTCCTCAGTGAATTTCCGCCCCCGGCCGAAGGAAAGATCGCCGTACGACTGCCCCTCCACGGTCAGATGGTAGTGGCAACTGTGACGGGCCGCCTCGCCATGCAGGAAATAAACGCCATGATCCTCGTTCACGAAATAGATGCTGTCGTGCGGGATCACTCCGCGCACCTCGCGGGCAAAGCATTCGATCAGCGTGTTAACGTCCAAGGTCTTCTGGAGCGCGACGGTAAGTTGCAGCAACAGGCTCTCGGCTGGCAGTTGTTCGTGCTGCAGGCCGGCCTTCGCCACCAGCACCAGCTGCAGCGGCGCCGAGTTGATATGGCCTGCGGTTTTCCATGGCGTAGTTTTCATCTGTTGCGATCTCCCCTGATCTTGAAAATGTCCTCCGCGACCTGCCGCGGCAATCAGTCCGGTTTCCGCTGGCGCCGCAGGCCGGCACCCTCATTTTCCCCGTCCACAGAGGCAAGCCGCGCGCGGAGGCGGATGAGCGCCTGCCCGTGGATTTGGCAGACGCGTGACTCGCTCACGCCCAGAACCTCGCCGATCTCCTTCAGGTTAAGCTCCTCGTCGTAATAGAGCGCAAGCACCAGCCGCTCGCGCTCGGGCAAGCCCTCGATGGCCTCGGCCACCGCACGCCTAGCCTCCCGCGCCTGCATGCGCGCGCTGGGGTCGACGTCCCTGTCTTGCAGCTCCCTGGTAATTGCCATCTCGTCGCACCCCATCTCCTCGAAACTCAGCATCTTGTGCCCGCTGATATCCTGCAGGATGCCGTGGTATTCATCGAGCGAGACGCCTAAGGCCTGCGCCACCTCGTGGTCGCGCGCCTCGGCGCCCTTGCTCATCTCCACCCGGTTCACCGCCTGCGCGACCTCGCGCGCCTTGCGGTGCACCGAGCGCGGCGCCCAGGCGAAGCGGCGCACCTCATCAAGCATCGCGCCGCGGATGCGGATGCCGGCATAGGTCTCGAAGCTCGCGCCTTGCGCGGCGTCATAGTGGCTCGCGGCGTCGAGCAGCCCGATCATTCCAACCTGGATGAGATCCCCCACCAACACGCTGGGCGGAATCCGCCCGGCGAGGTGATGGGCGATGCGCTTCACAAGCCACGCGTACCGCACCGCCAAGTCGCCGAGGTCGTCCCGGCGCAGCTTGCCCGCATACAACGTCGCCCCGGTCAGACCCATGCGCGCACCTCCGCATCCTGCGCCTGCAGCATGCGCTCGAAGAAGAACTGCACATGACCGGCCGCGACCTGCGCGATCGGCCATTTGTCGGCCACCGCGGCCAGCTTGTTGAACGCGGTGGCGGATTTGCTGTTGGGGTAGGCCTCGACCACCGCCCGCTGTTTCTGCACCGCCTTGCGCAGGTACTCGTCATAGGGCACCGATCCCATGTAATCCAGGGTCACATCCAGGGACCGCTCCGATTCGCGCGCAAGCTTTCCGTAGAGCGCACGCCCGTCATTCGGGGTTTGCGCCATGTTGGCGAGGATGTGGACGCGGCTCTGCCCGTGGTCGCGCGAGAGCACCTTAATGAGCGCGTAGGCGCCGCTGATCGAGGCCGGCTCATCACAGACCACGACAATGACCTCCTGGCAAGCGCGCGCGAAGCTCGTCACGCTGTCGGCGATACCGGCCGCGGTATCCACGATCAGCACGTCCAGATTGCGCCCCAGCTCGCCGAAGGCACTGATAAGGCCACCGTGCTCTACGGGGCTCAGGTCCGCCATCCTCTTGATGCCGGAGGCTGCCGGAATGATCTTGAGACCGTTCGCGCCGTCGACGATGACATCCTCGAGGGCACACTCGCCGTTCACCACGTGCGCGAGGTTGTACGTTGGGGTCAAGCCGAGCAGCACGTCCACGCTGGCGAGTGCGAGATCGGCATCGAGCAGCATGGTCTGCTTGCCGCGCGCCGCCATGGCCATGGCAAGATTGACCGCAACATTGGTCTTGCCCACACCGCCCTTGCCGCTCGTGACGGCGATAACGCGCACTGGCCGCGGCCGGGCGAGTCTTCCTGCACCCTCCGCCGGGTCGATGGCCACGTTCTGCTTAATCGGCATGGGCTGCCATCCTCCCGAGCGCCTGTGCGTACGCCCCGTCGTGCTCGGCCCGCGGGGCATGAGGCGTGAGGACCGCGCCATCGTGGCCCTGTGCGTCGCGCATCTTCTGGATGGCGTCGCTCATGCTCATGCCGATGTACCGCTTGATCTTCATCGTGATTCGGGAATCGTTAGTCGTGAACCGTGATCGGTGAAACGTGAATCTCAGCTATCAGCTTGAGGCCCCCCGCCCCGCGTCCCTCGCCCCTCACGTCTTACTCCCCCACCGCCGCCACGACCTTCACACGCTTCTCGTCCGGCAGCTCGTTGCAGCGGAGCACACTTATCCCGCGATCGGGCGCGCATGAACCGGGGCATCCGTGGCCGAAGCGGCAGCGAGACGAAAACACCGCCGGTCATCCCGGTACCTCCTGGCGCCGCGTTGTCCAGACAGAGTTGGCGTTGCAGCCACACCGTCGGCGCCGCTCGAGCCCAACACCTTGTGCGGACTCGGCCCGAAGCGTCTGCTGCAATTACTGTTCCAGCGAGAAATCGCGAGTGATCGCCGGCTGCGCGCCAGACATCTCCTTGATTCGCTGCGGTAACGAGCGTCCGAGCGTCGCGCGCGCCGCCGCGTCGAGCGCGCCGTGGCCTTGACGCTTGCGAGCATGCGCCGTCAAGGTTTCGGCGATCTGCGAATACACGGATCGGGACATTCGCGGCGCGCAGGCTCTGAGGTGCCCAACACGCCGCGCCGAGCGGCGGCGCCCTGGCGTCTCAGGTCTTCATCGAGCTTCGGCGCCGCACGCCACGGTTTGGGCCGCCGGAAATCCGGCTCGCGCGGCTGCGGTGCGCCAAAAACTCGTCCCCCGGCGCGACCACGCCGCGGCGGCGTGGGCCCGTGCCTGAGAATTTCCTGCGGAGTTGCCGCGGTTTAGTGCGGGATTCCGCGCGCCACCGCCGTACCGAGCGATTTTGACGGGCACACAATCCATCCGGCCGTCATGGCATGAAGTGTGCTTGTTGGTCCAGCTGGAGCCGCGGCTGCACCCATACGCCGCTGTCAAGAACTGGAAACTCGGGGCGGGAAACGAACGCTTTCTCTGGCCAAAGACGAATCGAAGAGCTTCATGCCGCCGCCTTGCCCGCGGAGGAGACCGGTACCTACGCGAACCTCATGAAACCGATGGACCTTAAACTGCCGCGCAGACAGACCTTCCAGCCATCTCCCGGGGAAGCTCCAGTCCAGGCCGCGTGCGCTGCACCAGCTACCACTAAATCTGCCGACGGATCAGGGTGCGCGCTTTCGCGCGCGTTTCAGCCGCGCATGCCTATGCGCCGCATAGACAAGGGAATCTTTATGCAACGCACGATACTACTTATTGAGGACGAGTCCCCGAACCGCGCGATTGTCAAGCGCGTGCTGCACCACATGCCGCTCACGTTCCTGGAGGCCGAGAATGTGCAGCAGGCGCTCGAATTGAGCGGCACCGGGCCGGTGGACCTGGTGCTGCTCGACATCGGACTGCCAATGGCGGACGGCTACACCTTTCTCGAGCGCTTCCGCGCCGATGCCGTCAACCAGGCCATCCCGGTCTGCGTCATGACCGGCCGGACGGAGGATCGGCACCGCCGCAAGGCCATCGAGATGGGGGCGGACGACTTCATCGTGAAGCCCGTGGACAACGTCGAGCTCGAAACGCGGGTGAAATCGCTGCTGCGCATCCGCGAGTACCAGAAGCGGTTGCTCGACGCGAACGCGACGCTCGAGGGTAGGGTGCAGGAGCGCACCGCCTACCTGCGCGCGGTCCTGGACGAACTGGAGCACGCCTGGGGCGAGAACACCCTCGCCTACCGCGAGATGGTGATGCGGCTTGCGCTTGCCGCCGAGTACAAGGACAAGGTGACGGCGGCGCACATCGAGCGCATGAGCCATTACTCCGCCCTGCTCGCCCGCCGTTGCGGCTGGTCGGATGAGGAAACCGTACTCCTGCTCGAGGCCGCCAAGATGCACGACATCGGCAAGATCGGCATCCCGGACGCCATCCTGCACAAACAGGAGCGGCTGACCGCGCCGGAATACGCGGTGATCAAGCAGCATCCGCAGATCGGCGCCGCGATCCTCGCCGGCTCCAAGTCGCGGCTGCTGCAGCTCGCCGAGCAGATTGCGCTCACACACCACGAGCGCTGGGACGGCACGGGCTACCCGCAGGGCCTCAAGGGTAAGGACATCCCCGAGGTCGGGCGCATCGTCGCCATCGCCGATGTGTTCGATGCGCTGCTCACGCGCCGCCCCTACAAGGAGCCCTGGCCGCTCACAAAGGCCTTCGATGTGATGCGCGAGGGCGCCGGCGTACACTTCGATCCGGAGCTGGTCGAGATATTTCTCGCGAACCACGGCGCCCTGCTCGAGATCTACGGGCGCTTCCCGGACAACGGCGAGAACAACCCGCCCCAGGGATACCTCACACCGCGCCCGGCGGCAAACGCCGCTGGCACCGCCTGAAGGAGATCGCCCTTATGCACCACGCGAGCACAAATCCCCAAGACCAGCAATTGCTCTGGATCTACGGCCTCGAGCGCATCGGCCAGTCCATCGCCCGCAAGAAACCCGAGATCGTGCGCCAGCGGCTGCTCGACCATCTGGCCGTTGGCTTCAGGGCGGCCTCCGGCAGCATCAGCCTGTTGGACGAGAGCGGCGCCAGTCTCACCATCACCGCGGGCAGCGGAACCGCGGCCAACTTTATCGGCAAGACTGTCGCTCCGGGCGAAGGCGTCCTGGGCTGGGTCGCCCAGGAAAAACGGCCGCTGCTGCTGAACGGCACCGTCGCCAGCGATCCACGCTTTAAGAACCAGGGCAACCGCTCCCACGGCGGTCCCGCGTCCGCGATGTGCTGGCCGCTCATGGTGGAAAACCGCCTGATCGGCACCATCAGCATCAACCGCGGTTCGGACCAGCCGCCGTTCGTCGAAGAGGATCTGAGGCGCGGCGATCTGCTCGTGGGTCTCGCCGCCATCGTGGTGGAGAACATCCAGCTACACCTCGCGCAGCAGCAGCGCATCGCGGAGCTGCACGGGACTACCGCCAAGCTCCAGGCGCAGCAGGCACTGCTTGAGCAGATGCAGGCGCAGTTGCGCGCGAGCGAGGCGCGCCTTGCGAGCATTCTCGATGCCGCCCCCGAGGCGATCATCACCCTCGACCGGCAGCGGCGCATCGTCCAGTTCAACAAGGGCGCCGAGAAGCAGTTCGGCTATACCGTCGCCGAGGCGGTGGGCCGCTCCTTCGACGCGCTCCTCTCGGAACGTGCCGCCGAGCATTGTGCCGAGTTCCTGCGCTCCTTCGAGCCGGTGCCCGAGACCACCCGCAATCTCACAGACGACCGCGGCCTTTCCATGCGCCGGCGCGACAGCGCTGAATTTCCCGTCGAGGTGAGCGTCTCGAAGTTCACGCAGGAGGGGACGCTCTATTTCACCGCCATCGTGCGGGAGGTGAGCGAGCGCATCAATGCCGAGGCCGAGCAGCGCGCCCTGATCGCAAAGCTGCAAGACACGCAGAACCAGCTCCTGCAATCCGAGAAGATGGCCTCCCTCGGCCAGCTCGCGGCCGGCGTGGCCCACGAGATCAACAACCCCGTGGGTTACATCAACTCGAACTTGGGCACCCTC
>MFSU01000036.1:24324-24917 GCA_001785115.1 Candidatus Muproteobacteria bacterium RBG_16_65_34 | reverse complement strand
GAATCTGGAGAAAATGGCGTCCGCTTCGAAATGCCATAGACGGTCCTCGTCTGTGCTGTGCGCTGTCCACGCCCGCTGGGCTCGGGCTTCGCTCGCTGCTGCCGCATAGCCCGAGGCCCACCAGTATGGCGGATTGCATACATAATTCAAGATGCAATATGCTGTGCCAATTCCCGCTTTCGATCCGGCGGTCCCATGGAGCAACGCGCGCCCGGAGATTCGGCGGGATTCCGCCGCGCAGAGCTTTCAATGACTTATATATATGAGCCGGAAGACGGAAGTGCATGCGATGAACCCGGTGGAATCGGCAACCGTGAAGCCCAACTCGGCCCTGGGCGCGCCGCCGCATGCGGCTCGGGTGCGCGTCGGCGACAGCGCGCTTGCCGCCCGACTGCGCCGCGAACTCGAGGGCGAGGTGCTGTTCGACGCCTTCAGCCGCGGGCGCTACAGCACGGACGCCTCGATCTACCAGATCGAGCCCATCGGCGTCGTCGTGCCGCGCAACGAAGCGGACATCGTGCGCGCCGTCGAGATCGCGGCCGAGGCCGGCGTGCCGGTGCTTCCGCGTGGCGGCGGTACCTCGCAGATCGGCC
>MFSU01000036.1:7486-24218 GCA_001785115.1 Candidatus Muproteobacteria bacterium RBG_16_65_34 | reverse complement strand
GTGCTCGATCAGCTCAATAAATACCTCAGGCCGCACGGGTTGTTCTTTCCGGTGGATGTCTCGACCGCCAACCGCGCCACGATCGGTGGCATGGCCGGCAACAACAGTTGCGGGGCGCGCTCGATCCGCTACGGCAACATGGTGCACAACGTGCGCGCGATCGAGGCCGTGCTCAGCGACGGCGCGCGGCTGCGCTTCGGTCCGGTGGGCCCGGACCTCGGGGCGCTCGCCGACCAACCGCGCTACCAGGCGCTGGCGCGCACGATGCGTGAGATCGGCGCGCGCGAAGCGCGCGAGATCGCGCGCCGCTTCCCGAAGCTCCTGCGGCGCGTCGGCGGCTACAACCTCGATACGATCGCGCCCGCGGGCCATAACATGGCGCAGCTCCTGGTCGGCTCCGAGGGCACGCTCGCATTTTTCACGCGCATCCAGCTCGATCTGCAACCGATTCCTCCGCAGCGCGTGCTGGGCGTGTGCCACTTCTCAAGCTTCTACCGCGCCATGGATGCGACCCAGCACATCGTGAAGCTCGCGCCGACGGCCGTCGAGCTCGTGGACCGCGCGCTGATCGAGCTCGCGCGCGAGAGCGCGCAGTTCCGCGCCACGGTGGAGCGTTTCGTCCGGGGCGCGCCGGAGGCGCTGCTGCTCGTCGAGTTTGCCGGCGAAGAACGTGCCGAGCAGTTGAAAAAACTGCGCGCGCTCGGCGATCTCATGGCGACGCTGGGATTGCCCGGCGCGGTCGTCGAGGTCGTCGATCCCGAGTTCCAGAGGGCGGTGTGGGAGGTGCGCAAGGCCGGGCTCAATATCCTCATGTCGATGAAGGGCGACGGCAAGCCGGTCTCTTTCATCGAGGACTGCGCCGTGTCGCTCGAGGACCTGGCCGAATACACCGAGCGCCTGAACCAGGTGTTCGCCAAGCACGGGACCACGGGCACCTGGTACGCGCATGCCTCGGTCGGCTGTCTGCATGTGCGCCCGATCCTCAACATGAAGGACGAGTCCGGCGCCAGAAAAATGCGCGCCATCGCCGAGGAGGCGTTCGCGATGGTGCGCGAATACAAGGGCTCGCATTCCGGCGAGCACGGCGACGGGATCGCGCGCTCGGAGTTCCACGAAAGCATGTTCGGCCCCGAGATCGTGCGCGCCTTCGAAGCGGTGAAGGACGCCTTCGACCCCGCGGGCCTGTTCAACCCGGGAAAGATCGTGCGCGCACCGCGCATGGACGACCGCCGGCTCTTTCGTTACAAGCCCGACTACCGCACCGAGAGTCCCGCGACCGCGCTCGACTGGTCGGCGTGGGGCGGGTTCGGCGCGGCGGTGGAGATGTGCAACAACAACGGCGCCTGCCGCAAGGCCGAGCCCGGGGTCATGTGTCCCTCGTACCGCGTCACGCGCGACGAGCAACACCTCACGCGCGGGCGCGCCAACACGTTGCGGCTGGCGCTGAGCGGCCAGCTCGGGCCCGAAGCGCTCACGGCGCCGGACATGTACGAGACGATGGAACTGTGCGTGAGCTGCAAGGGTTGCAAGCGCGAGTGCCCGACCGGCGTCGACATGGCGCGCATGAAGATCGAGTTTTTGCACCACTACCGCTGGCGCCACGGGCTGCGGCTCAAGGATCGCCTGCTCGCGTATCTGCCGCGCTACGCCCCATGGGGCCAGCGGCTGCCGTTTCTTTTCAATCTGCGCGATCGCGTGCCCGGATTGGCGGCGCTCAGCGAGCGGCTGCTCGGTTTAAGCGCGCGCCGACCGCTGCCGCGCTGGCGGCGCGACGCCTTCGGTTTCGGCGCAGAGGCGACACGCAACGCCGGACCGGAACGACCGGGGCGCGAGGTCGTGCTCTTCGTCGATACGTTCAACACCTATTTCGAGCCCGAGAACGCGCGCGCCGCGCTGGCGGTGCTGGAGGCGGCGGGTTATGCGGTGCACCTGCCACGTCCGCCGGACGCAGGCCGGCCGCTCTGCTGCGGGCGCAGCTTTCTTTCCGCCGGGCTCGTGGACGAGGCGCGCGCCGAGGCGCGCCGCATGCTCGCGGCGCTTGCACCCTATGTCGCGCGTGGCGTGCCGGTCGTGGGGATCGAACCCGCGTGTCTCTTCACGTTGCGCGATGAGTTCACGGCGATGTTCCCGGGTGCGGAGACCGCGGCGCTCGCGCGCCACGCCATGCTGTTCGAGGAATTCCTGGCGCAGGAGCAGGCGGCCGGGCGGCTCGCGCTGGCGCTCACGCCGTCGGCGAAAAAGCGCGCGCTGCTGCACGGGCATTGCCATCAGAAGGCCTTTGGCGCGATGGCGGCGACGGAGCGGGTACTGCGGTTGGTCCCGGGGCTTGAAGTCTCGACGATCGAGTCGGGCTGTTGCGGCATGGCCGGGGCGTTCGGCTACGAGGCGGCGCATTACGATTTATCCATGAAGATGGGGGAGCTCAATCTGCTGCCCGCTGTGCGTGCCGCGTCGTCCGACGCGCTGGTGGTTGCGGACGGCGTGAGCTGCCGCCAGCAAATCCGCGACGGCGCGCGCCGCGAGGCGGTGCATGTGGCGCGGGTGCTGCATGCCGCGCTGGCGAACCACGGAGAACGACCGATATGACGAGAACCGATACGACGTCACCGGCATCCGGCTCGGCGACCGGGGCCGCAGCGCCGATCGCTCGCCAGGCGCTCCACGATGAGGTCGTGCGCCGGATCCGGGACCTGATTATCGAGGGGCAGCTCGCCCCCGGCGCGCGCATCCCGGAGCGCGAGCTGTGCGATCTGTTCCACATCTCGCGCACGCCGCTGCGCGAGGCGCTGAAGCTGCTGGCCTCGGAGGGGCTCGTGGATCTTCGGCACCACCGCGGCGCGACCGTCTCCACCATTACCGTGAGGGATGTGGATGACATGTTCCAGGTCATGAGCGCGCTCGAGGCGCTCGCGGGCGAGACCGCCGCCGCGCACGCCCCGGACAGCGCGATCGCTGAGATCGAGGCGTTGCACCGCCGGATGCTCGCGCATCATGCGCGCCGCGAGTTGTCGGAGTATTTCCGTTTGAACCAGCAGATCCACGAGCGCCTCATCGAGGCCGCGGGCAACCCCGTTCTGACCCATATCTACCGCGGCCTGAACACGCGCATCCGCCGCGCGCGCTACATGGCGAACCTGTCCCAGGACCGCTGGGACCAGGCGGTGGCGGAGCACGAAGAGATTCTGCAGGCGCTGCGCGCGCGCAACGGCGAGCGCCTGGGACGACTGCTGCGCGAGCACCTGCTGCACAAGGCGGATGTGGTCAAGACGGTGCTGCTTGGGGGAGCGTAGGAAAAGCGATCAGCGATCAGCTATCAGCTATCGGCTATCAGCTATCAGCTATCGGCTATTGACTCCGGAGCTGACCGCCCCGACCCGCTGAGTTCGTTGTGTCCGGGCGCGTGCCTTTTCGGGCTCGCGGCGAAATGCCGGTTACGGTACGATTGTTCGCCTGGAATTCGACATTCCCTGGACCAGGCGTTTTCCGGCAAACAAGAAATTGGAGCCTCCCAATATAATCCTTCGGCCGCGCCGCCCCACAGAACCGCAATGGCGTGAGCGCCGGCACGCGAGCGCGTGCGGTTCTCGCGCCTCCGCCGTCGGCGAAGCGTCACGGAGCCGGACATGACGGAGATTCTCACGCTGATCCTCATGGGCGCTTTGGCCGGGGTGCTGGCCGGGTTGCTCGGCATCGGCGGCGGGGCGCTGATCGTGCCGGTGCTCGCGCTGTTCTTCCAGAAGCAGGGTGTCGACCCCGAGGTCATCATGAAGACCGCGCTCGGGACCTCGCTCGCGACGATCATCTTCACGGCGGCCTCCTCGGTGCGGGCGCACCACAAGCGCGGCGCGGTCCGTTGGCAGATCGTCCGGCGGATCACGCCCGGCATCGTCCTCGGTTCGCTGCTGGGCGCGGGGGTGGCCGCGGCCCTGCCGGGGCGCGTGTTGCACGCGATCTTTCCCGTATTCATGTTCCTCGTGGCCGCGCAGATGCTCCGGCCCACGAGCGCGACCCAGGCGCATCGCAAGGAATTGCCCGGGCGCGTGGGGGTTACGGGCGCCGGTACCGCGATCGGCGTGCTGTCCGCGATCTTCGGCATCGGCGGGGGCTCCCTGAGCGTCCCGTTCATGACCTGGTTCTCGGTGCCGGTGCGCAATGCGATCGCGACCTCCTCGGCCATCGGCTTCCCGATCGCGGTCGCGAGCACCCTGGGCTATGTCGTCGCCGGTTGGGGCGTAGCGGGTCTGCCGCCGTGGAGCATCGGGTACGTGAACCTGCCGGGTTTCACCGGCGTCGTGATCGCCAGCACGCTGTGCGCGCCGTTCGGGGCGGCCATCGCCCACCGCATCAGCGAAACGGCGCTGCGCCGGATCTTCGCGGCGTTTCTCGTCGTGCTCGGTTTGCGTATGATGTTCAGTTAGGGAGCGGCTGAATGAATATTCACCACAGAGGACACAGAGGGCACAGAGAATTTCCAGAAAATTTCTTGCGTCTCTTCTTTGCGCCCTCCTTGGCTAACGATCAGTGCATCAGAACTTTCCTGGATCAGGTAAGGGAGTGACGTGGACTCGGAACTCGAAGCCCTCGCGCGCAAGGTCGGTCAGGTTCTTAAGGAGCGCGACGCGATGCTTGCGACCGCCGAGTCCTGCACCGGCGGTTGGGCGGCCCAGGCGCTGACCTCCGTCGCCGGCAGCTCGGAGTGGTTCGACCGCGGCTTCGTTACCTACACCAACCGCGCCAAGCGCGAGATGCTGGGCGTGAAAACCGCCGTCCTCGCGCGTCACGGCGCGGTGAGCGAGCAGACCGCGCGCGCCATGGCCGACGGGGCGCTCGCCCACAGCCACGCGCAGGTGACGCTCGCCATCACGGGCATCGCCGGACCCACCGGCGGCACGCCGGAGAAACCGGTCGGCACCGTCTGCCTCGCCTGGGCCGGAAAGAAACGCGAGACGGTTTCGCGGCGGTTAAAGTTCGATGGCGACCGCGAGGCGGTGCGCCGCCAGTCCGTGGTTGCCGCGCTACAGGGGCTCCTGGCGTATCTGGCCTGACTTGCGCGGGCAGGCCGCACAAATCGGACGCGGCCCGAGAAAGGGGGCGCACGCCTTTCATAGCCACGCGAAACTGCTGGCGGATGCCGCCTGAGGACGGGTGTCAGGTCTCACATCCCAACAACCGCGCTAAGCCAGGCCGATCAAGAAGAACCAAACCCCAACAGAGGGGGATTGACTCATGGCGCGTCCGCTGCGTCTTGAGTTCGCCGGCGCGCTCTATCATGTAACGGCGCGGCGGTTGTGGGGCGCGATAATCTCACCGCCGGTTGTGGGGCGCAAAAATCCCATCCGCCCTTAACGGCAACCGAATAGCCGATGCACCGAGTCGGATTTCCAGCCTTGAAAGAGGTTTGCTGTGACTCCCCGGCAGGTGACGCGTATCGGGAAATGACCCGAAATCAGGCGCCAGGCAAAAGCATCCCGCCGGCCCATACGTGTAGGCCGGTTACCCGCGAAGAAGCGATGCGCTACGCCGCCCGCTTGTAGACGTGATGCAGGCCTGTGGGGCGCAAAAATCCCATCCGCCCTTAACGGCAACCGAATAGCCGATGCGCCAAGTCGGAGTTCCAGCCTTGAAAGAGGTTCGCTGTGACTCCCCGGCAGGTGACGAGTATCGGGAAATGACCCGAAACCTGAGCGGATCAACGGCGGCAGGGGGGTGGGGCTTACGCCGCGCGGCGTACGACTCTAGGCCCCAAGACCTCCGGGTGAGAACAGACGATCCGCAACAGCGTAAGCGCCGGACCCGCGGGCCGGCGCCGTCCCTGCTCCCAGTTCTGGAGCGTGCGCAGACTGATCCCGAGGAAGCTTGCGAACGCCTCCTGTGTCATGCCCGCGCGCAACCGGACTTGGCGCACACCGGGAACGCTTAGCGTATAACGGCGATAGCGCCCGGTGGCGACCTCGCGCAAGCTCCGCGCCACACCCTCAAAGGCAGTCTTTTTGCGGCTCATAACTTAAGCTCCTTCAGCATCCCATCAAGCAGTCCGCGCAACTGATGCCGTTCGGTGCGCGTTAAATCGGTCCTCTCGTTCTTGCGGTAAAGCTCCAGCAGAATCACTGTCTCCGCGGCGCGCTGCCAGTAGTAAATCACGCGCAGACCCCCGCGTTTGCCTTTGCCCTCGATCCCCCAGCGCAGCTTGCGAAGGCTGCCCGTGCCGGCGATGACATCGCCCGCCGCCGGGTGCAGCGCCAGGAACCACTGCAGCGCGGAGTACTCCTCATCGCTTAGGTATCGTGGCAGGCGGCGGGAGAAATACTCCGACTCGATAAATTCCACCCCTCAAATATACGCCATTGGCGTATCTCCCGCAAACGCCGCCCAGACCAAGTACAAGACCTTCCAGTACTACGAGAACCACAAAAACTGGTCCTCCGACGACGACGGCCAGGAGACCACCTACACCTTCGACAAATCCGGTCGCTGTGGGGCGCAAAAATCCCATCCGCCCCTAACGGCAACCGAATAGCCGATGCACCGAGTCGGAGTTCCAGCCTCGAAAGAGGTTCACTGTGACTCCCCGGCAGGTGATGCGTATCGGGAAATGACCCGAAACCTGGCGCCAGGCAAAAGCATCCCGCCGGCCCATACGTGTAGGCCGGTTACCCGCGAAGAAGCGATGCGCTACGCCGCCCGCTTGTAGACGTGATGCAGCCCGCCGAGCACCGGCTCGGCGATGACCGCGGTGGGCGGCCCGGTGGGGAGAGACCGCCCGACCGCGGACTGTCGCGAATGGTATCCGTGAACCGGGCGGTCTCTTCCCTCACCCTCATTCCCTCTCCTATGCCCTCACCCTCATTCCCTCTCCCGCAAGGGGAGAGGGAGGCGAGCCGATCCGCGCTCGCGCGCGGCCTTATTCACTCTGGGAGAGGGAGGCGAGCCGTTGCGGCCTTCGGCCGCAGGTTCATAGGTAGGGACAACGGGGCAGGGCGGGCGCTGATCGAGGCTCCGGTGCGGGCGGTGGCGGTTGTAATAACCCACGAACTCATCGAGCAGCCTCTGCAGGTGCCGCTCGTTGAAGACAAACACATGATCCAGGCACTCCCTTCTCAGTGTGCCCACCAACCGCTCGGCAATCGCGTTGGTCTTGGGTGCACGAACCAGCGTGCGAATCTCCGGGATGCCGAGGCTGCTCCCCCGGCGCGAGAATTCACCCCGGTCGAGATCGCCGTCCTTGGGGTTTGAACTGTTTTTTCGTGCGTAAAACCGCCGCGGCGACAAGCGTTTCTGGAGGGCGGGAGGGGGGAGGTCACGGATCCCCGGTAGAGGGGGATCTTTCGCTGGATGGGAACCCAAAGGTTTGCAACGCACATAATTATTAATTATCGTCTAACACTCTAATTATTACGCGCTACACACACGGACGTTCAATGCACGCTCGCATTCTTCGGCATGCGCTTTACCACGAAGTAGCCGAGCGGCTGCGGCAGTTGATCTACGAGCACGAGCTCAAGCCCGGCGAGTGGATCGACGAAGAAGCGCTCGCGGTGCGCTACGGTATCAGCCGCACGCCGCTGCGCGAGGCGCTCAAGGTGCTGCATGCCGAGGGCCTGGTGACGCTGATGCCGCGCCGCGGGTGTTTCGTGAGCGAGCTCACGGCCGAGGACCTCGATCAGATCTTCCCGGTGATGGCCCTGCTCGAAGGGCGCTGCACGTATGAAGCCACCCGACGCGCGACCGCGGCCGACGTGGAACGGCTGGAGGCGCTGCACGCGCAGCTTGAGCGGTACGCGGCGGCGGGGGACGTCGATCGGTATTACGACACGAACTACGCCTTCCATGAGGAGGTGCAGCGCCTGGCCGGCAACCCGTGGCTGCAACGCACGATCACCGAGATGCGCAAGCTGCTGCGGCTCGTGCGCCACCGGCAACTGAAGGCGCCGGGACGGCTCCAGGCGTCGCTCGATGAGCACCGAGAGATCATGCGGGCGATGCGGGAGCGCAACCCCGAGGCCGCCGAGCGCCACATGAACGAGCATCTGATGCGCCAGCGCGCGGCGCTGGCCGGTGCCGCGGCGACGCCGACCGACGGTTCGGGCGTCCGCGACCCAAAGACCTCACCCACACAACCACCCGTCCACCGAGAAGGAGACTGATGCCATGAATACACCCCTGTCACGACTCATCCTAGCGACGACGCTGGTCGGTATTTTCGTGTTTGCGCCCGCGGCGCCGATCCAGGCCGCGCAGACCCGCGTGCTCAAGATCTCGCACCAGTTTACCGGCGGCACCATCGACGAGGGCGACTTCCGCGACCGCCTCGCGCGCAAGTTCGCGCAGGAGGTCGAGCGGCGCACCGGCGGCGAGTTGAAGTTCGAGATCTACCCGGGCGGCTCGCTGGTCAAGACCATGAGCCAGTTCGGCGCGCTGTCCAAGGGCGCGCTCGACATGACCGTGCTGCCGCTCGCCTACGCCGGCGGTATGGTGCCGGAGGTGAACCTGACGCTCATGCCGGCGCTCGTGACGAGCTACGAGCAGGGCCTGCGTTGGAAGAGCGCGCCCATCGGCAAGGAGCTCGACCGCGTGCTCGACGCCAAGGGCGTCAAGATCGTCACCTGGATCTGGCAGGCGGGCGGCATCGCCAGCAACGGCAAGCCGGCCATCGTCCCCGACGACATCAAGGGCATGAAGGTGCGCGGCGGGAGCAAGGAGATGGACCAGATGCTCAAGGCCGCGGGCGCCGCCATCACCAGCCTGCCGTCGAACGAGATCTACAGCGCCATGCAGTCCAAGGTGCTGGACGCGGCGGTGACCTCCTCGACCTCGCTCATCAGCTTCCGCCTGTACGAGCACAGCAAGAGCGTCACGACCGCGCGCAAGCGGTCGTTCTGGTTCATGTTCGAGCCGCTGCTCATATCCAAGGCCGCGTTCGACAGCCTCACGCCCGTGCAGCAGAAGATCGTGATGGAGGTGGGCGCGAGCCTCGAGGGCTTCGGCATGGAAGCGGCCAAGTTCGACGACCAGGAGCTCGCCCGGGTGTACGAGAAGGCGGGTGTCAAGGTCTACGACCTGGACGAGGCGGCGTTCCGGCAGTGGAAGAAGATCGCGCAGGAGAGCGCCTGGAAGGACTTCGAGCAGACCGTGCCGAACGGCAGGCAGCTCATGGAGATGGCGACGTCGGTCAAGTAACGCCGTCGCCGCTTGCGCCGCGCGCCGCACCCGCGGCGCGCGGCGCGCCTGTCTCAACGGAGGTCTGCGCGATGCGAACGGTGTGGTCGCTGTTCAGCGACGGCATGAAGCGCTTCAACACGGCGATGGGTTACCTGTCGGCGCTCGCGATCGTCGCGGGTACGGCGGTGCTGGTGTTCGAGGTGGTGGTGCGCTACGTGCTGGCTTGGCCCACCGATTGGGAGATCGAGTTCAGCATCCTGCTGCTCGTCGCCTCGACCTTCATGGCGGCGGCCTACACCCAGCAGGCGCGCGGCCACGTCACGATCGAGGTGCTGGAGAGCGTGTTGCCCGAGACCTGGAACCGCTGGCGCTATCTGATCGGCGACCTGCTGTCGCTGCTGTTCTGCGCGTTCGTCGCCGGCAACGCCTGGATGTACTTCCGCGAGGCGTGGACCGAAGGGTGGGTGAGCGAGACCACCTGGGCGCCCAAGATGTGGATCCCCTACGGCTTCATGGCGCTCGGGATGACGACGCTGGTGATCCAGTTTCTCGTCCAGATCGTCGAGGACGAGATGCGGCTGGCGGCCGGGCGGAGGCGCTGACGTGGGCGTGCTCGAGATCGGCCTGCTGTACTTTGTGGTCACCCTGGTGTTGCTGTTCAGCGGCATGCCCATCGCCTTCGCGCTCGGAGCGGTGGCGCTCGTGTTCATGTACCTGTTCATGCCGGCGGTAAACCTGGGTATCGTCGCCGAAACGATCTACGGCGAGCTCAACAACTTTACCCTGCTCACCATCCCGATGTTCATCCTCATGGGCGCGGCCATCGGCAAATCGCGCGCGGGGGCGGACCTGTACGATTCGGCGCACCGCTGGCTGTATCGCCTGCCCGGCGGCCTGGGCGTGGCCAACGTCGTGGGCTGCGCGATCTTCGCCGCGATGTGCGGCTCGAGTCCGGCGACCGCCTCGGCGATCGGCAGCACCGGCATCCCCGAGATGCGCAAACGCGGCTACCCCGCGGGGCTCGCCGCCGGGTTAATCGCGGCCGGCGGCACGCTCGGCATTCTCATCCCGCCCAGCCTCACCCTCATCATCTACGGCATCGCCACCAACCAGTCCATCGGCAAGCTGTTCCTCGCGGGCGTCGGCCCGGGCCTGCTGCTCACGGCGTTGTTCTCGCTGTGGGTGGTGATCGCGTTCGAGCGGGCGAAGAAACAGGCCTTGCGCGGCGACTCTGCGCAGGCCGGGCGCGAGCTTCTCCGGCAGGAGCACTACACCTGGCGCCAGCGCCTGGAGACGCTGCCGCGGTTCGCGCCGTTTGTGCTCCTTATCGCGATCATCATGGTCGCGCTCTACGGCGGCTGGGCGACGGCGAGCGAGGTGGCCGGTGTCGGCGCCTTCGGCGCGCTCGTCATGGTGCTGCTGGTGTACCGGTGTTACCGCTGGGCCGACCTCAGGGCGATCCTGGGCGGCACGGCGCGCGAGAGCGCCATGATCATGATGATCATCGCCATGGCGTTTCTGTACACCTATGTCGCGAGTTATCTGCACATCACCCAGAGCGCCGCGGAGTGGCTGGTGGCGCTGCCGCTGTCCAAATGGGGGTACTTTTTCTGGATCAACGTGTTTCTGGTGATCGTCGGTTTCTTCCTGCCGCCGGTGGCGATCATCGTGATGGTGACGCCGATCATCCTGCCCGGCCTGCAGGCGCACGGCTTCGACCTGGTGTGGTACGGCATCGTCATGACCGTCCTGATGGAGATGGGGCTGATCCACCCGCCGGTGGGGCTCAACCTGTTCGTGATCAACGGCATCGCGCCGGATATCCCGATGCGCCAGATCATGTGGGGCGTGGTGCCGTTCATCGCGATCATGGTGATCGCCATCGCGTTGCTGGCCTTCTTCCCGGGCATCGCCATGTGGTTGCCGAACCTTGCCTGAGGATACGCGCGTGGGTCAGTGGGACAAGCTCGCAAGTAACCGCCGCGCGCGCCTGGCGCGCGGCCGCGCCCTGGGCCGCGGCAAGTGCGTATCGGCGGAGCAGGCGACGGCGCTGCTCGAGGCGGTGATCGAGCCCGGCGACCGCGTCTGCATCGAGGGCGACAATCAGAAGCAGGCCGACTTCCTCGCGCGCTGCCTCGTCGCCGTGGACGTATCGCGTGTGCACGGGCTGCACATGGTGCAGTCGGTGCTGGCCCTGCCCGAGCACCTGGAGGTCTTCGAGCGCGGCATCGCCCGGCGGCTGGACTTCTCGTTTTCCGGGCCGCAGGGCGCGCGCCTCGCGCGGCTCGTGCAGGAGGGGCGCATCGAGATCGGTGCGATCCACACCTACCTCGAGCTGTTCGGCCGCTATTTCATCGACCTCACGCCGCGCGTGGCGCTGGTCGCCGCCACCAGCGCCGATCGGGACGGCAATCTGTACACCGGGCCCAACACCGAGGACACGCCGGCGATCGTCGAGGCCACCGCGTTCAAGAGCGGCGTCGTGGTCGCCCAGGTCAACGAGCTCGTCGAGCGCGTGCCGCGCGTGGACATCCCCGGCGACTGGGTGGATTTCGTGGTGCCGAGCCCGGCGCCGCATTACCTCGAGCCGCTGTTCACGCGCGATCCGGCGCACATCAGCGAGATCCAGGTGCTGATGGCGATGATGGTGATCCGCGGCATCTACGCCGAATACGGCGTCAACCGCCTCAACCACGGCATCGGTTTCGACACCGCCGCCGTCGAGCTGTTGCTGCCGACCTACGCCGAGGATCTGGGGCTGAAGGGCCGCATCGGCCGCCACTGGGCGATGAACCCGCATCCGACGATCATTCCGGCGATCGAGTCCGGGTTCGTCGAGTCCATCCACTGCTTCGGTTCCGAGCTCGGCATGGAGGCGTACGTGGCGGCCCGGCCCGACGTCTTCTTCACTGGGCCCGATGGCAGCCTGCGCTCGAACCGCGCCTTCTGCCAGGCCGCCGGCCACTACGCCTGCGACCTGTTCATCGGCTCGACGTTGCAGATCGACCTGGAAGGCAACAGCTCGACGGCCACGCTCGACCGCATCACCGGTTTCGGCGGCGCGCCCAACATGGGCGCCGATGCGCGCGGGCGGCGCCACGCGAGCCCGGCGTGGCTGCGGGCGGGGGAGGAGGCGCGCGCGGGCGCGGCGATGCCGCGCGGGCGCAAGCTCGTGGTGCAGATGGCGGAGACCTTCCGCGAGCACATGCAGCCGGCGTTCGTCGCGCGGCTGGATGCCTGGCAGCTCATGGAGCGGATCGGCGCGGCGCTGCCGCCGGTCATGATCTACGGCGATGACGTCACACACATCGTGACCGAGGAGGGCATCGCCAATCTCCTGCGCTGCCGCAACGACGAGGAGCGCGCCGAGGCGATCCGCGGCGTGGCCGGCTTCACGCCCGTGGGACGCGCGCGTTCGCGCGCGGCGGTCGAGAACCTGCGCGACCGCGGCGTCATCCGCCGGCCCGAAGACCTGGGGATCGACAAGCGCGACGCCACGCGTGACCTGCTCGCGGCGCGCTCGATGAAGGACCTGGTGCGTTGGTCGGGCGGTCTTTACGATCCGCCCAAGCGCTTTCGCAACTGGTAACCGCCGGCCCGCGTCCTATGGAACACCTGCAATTCGATTTCCCGGGCGACCCCGCCGCACCCGCGCCGCACCCGCACGGCCCCGGGTATGTGCTCGTGGGCGTGGTGTCCTCGGGCAATCTCGAGGTGCTGCTGGAGCCGGCGACGCCCGGCGGCGGTTGCCGCGTGCGGGTCGATACCGCGGTCGCGGGGTACGGCGCGGTGTGGCGCGCGGTGCTGGCGGAGTTCTGCGCGCGCCACCGGCTGCGCGACCTGACGATTTCCATCAACGACATGGGCGCGACGCCGGCGGTAGTGAGCCTGCGTCTCGATCAGGCGTTCGAGGAACTCGAACGGGGCGCGGCGCGATGACCCGGCGCCCGGCGCGGCACAGCTACTACGAGGCCAACGCCCGCCAGCGCCTGCGGGCGCTGCTCGACCCGGGCTCGTTGCGTGAGTTCCTCGGCCCCGAGGCGCGCGCGACGAGCCCGCACCTGGAGAGCCTCGATCTGCCGGTGGCGTTCGACGACGGTGTCGTCGTGGGCAGCGGCGGGCTCGGCGGCCACGCGGTGCTCGTGGCGGCGCAGGAGGGCGGCTTTCTGGGCGGCGCGGTGGGCGAGGTGCACGGCGCCAAGATCACGGGTCTGCTCGAGCGCGCGCTCGCGGAGCGGCCGCGCGCGGTGTTGCTGCTGCTCGAGTCGGGCGGCGTGCGCCTGCACGAGGCCAACGCCGGCCTGATCGCGATCGCCGAGATCCTGCGCGCGCTGCTGGCGCTGCGTGCCGCCGGCGTCGCGAGCGTGGGGCTGATCGGCGGCGTCTACGGTTGTTTCGGCGGCATGGGGATCGTGGCGTGCTGCTGCGATGCGCTCATCATGAGCGAGCCGGGGCGGCTCGGACTCTCCGGTCCGGAGGTGATCGAGACCGAGATGGGGGTCGAGGAGTTCGACGCGCGCGACCGCGCGCTGGTGTGGCGCACGCTCGGCGGCAAACACCGTTACCTGCTCGGCGAGGCCACGCGGCTGGTGGCCGATGACGTGGCGGCGTTCCGCGGCGCCGCGCTCGAGCTGCTGGAGCATCGCCGGCCGCTCGCGCTCGAGACGCTCGCGGCCGAGCACGCGCGCCTCGAGGAGCGCCTCGAACGCTACGGCGACTGCCGCGACGCCGGCGAGATCTGGGCGCGCCTCGGCATCGCGCAGCCGCAGCGCCTGCCGCTCCTCGATGAAGACGAGTTCCTCGCGGCCGCGGCCGGCGCGCGGCGGGGCGGGACATGAGCTGGGAGGCGCTGCTGGCGGCGCTGTTTCCCGCCGGGCACGCGGTGCGGCGCACGGGCGACGTGCTCGCCGGCCGCGGCGTGCTCGACGACATCGAGCTCGCCGTGATCGGCACCGCCGACCACGCCTACATCGGCGTCGAGACCGCGCTCGCACTCGCGGCCGAAGTGCTCGCGGCGATGCGCGACCATCCCGGGCGGCCGATCCTGTTGCTCGTGGACACGCTCGGTCAGCGGCTCAGCCGGCGCGACGAGCTGCTCGGGATCAACGCCTATCTCGCCCATCTCGCGCAATCGCTCGAACTCGCGCGCCGGCGCGGCCATCGCCTCATCGCGCTGGTGTACGGCGAAGCGGTGAGCGGCGGGTTCCTCGCCGGCGGCATGATGGCCGATCTGGTCGCGGCCCTGCCGGGCGGCGCGGTGCGGGTCATGGGTCTTGCGGCCATGGCGCGTATCACGCGGATCCCGCTCGAGCGGCTGGAGGAGCTGAGCCGCGCTTCGCCCGCGTTCGCTCCCGGCGTGGACAACTTCTACCGGCTCGGCGGCATCGCGGAGATCTGGTCGGACGACCTGCCGGCGCGGTTGCGCGCGGCGCTCGCCCGGCCGGCGGTGGACACATCAAGCCGCGCGCTCGGGCGCGAGCGCGGCGGCCGACGGCTGGCCGCCGAGGTCGCACGGCGCGTGCGCGAACACCGGTGACGGCCGCGGGCATGCACTTGGGCGCCCCCGTCCCGCGCCACCATCTCGCCTGGATCGCCGCCGGCGACTGGTCGGCCGGCCTGCGAACCGGCCTCGAGCCCGGAGTCGTGGCGATCCTCGACACCTGGTTTCGCGCCGGCCGGCCGGCGGTGGTGCGCCGGCGCGCGCCGGGTGAGCCGCCGGCGGGTCTGGCGCTCGGCGTTCCGCTGCCGCCGTCGCATGGCCGGCAACGCATCGGTTTCGTCCTGGACCCGGCGGCGGTGCGCGCGCTCGAACCGCCGCCGCCGCTCGCGCAGGCGATCCCGAGCGCGCCGGCGCGCTGGCAGGCGCCGCTGCAAGTCCTGCACATCGAGGCGCGAAGCATCGGGATCGAGCTGCGCGTTTACGGCTCGCTGCTGTGGCAGCACTTGAGCGGTGAGTCTTACGTCACCGAGCGCTCGGACGTCGATCTGCTGCTGCGCGCCGCGAGCGCAGCGGCGCTGCGCGCGGGGCTCGCGTTGCTCGCGCAGTGGGAGCAGGGCACGGGTCTGCGCGCCGACGGCGAGGTGCTACTGCCGGACGGCGCCGCGGTGGCGTGGCGCGAGCTTCACGGGGCGCCCGCGCGCGTGCTCGTGAAGTCGCCGACCGCGGCCGAGCTGCGCCCGGTTGCGGACGTGTGGCGCGCGTTGGCGCGGGGTCACGCGTGAGTCCGGCCGCGTCTTTGGCGATGCGCGAGGCCGCGCGCGACGCGCGCCGGATCGCCCGCCTGGCGCTGCGCGCCCTGCACGAGGAGCTGCGGTGCTATCCCAAGCCGGGCCTGGTGAGCCCGCTGGACCGCGGAAGCCACGACGACATGGACGCCGCGCTCTTCCTGCGCAGCCTGTTCGCGCTGCGCCATTACTACCGCGACATCGCCGCGGCCGCGGGCGCGGCGCCGGCGTTCGCGGCGCTCGAACGGCTGGGGCGCGCCGCCGAGCAACATATGCTGTGCGCCACCGGCGGGCGCAACACGCACCGCGGCGCGGTGTTCAGCCTCGGGCTGCTGGCGGCGGCCGCCGGCGCGCTGCGCACTGCCGGGGTGTCGGTGCGCGGCGAGGCGCTGGGCGAGTGCGTGCACCGGCGCTGGGGCGCGGCGATCCTGGCCGCCGGCCGCAAGGCGTCGCCGAGCCACGGCCTCACGGTGCGGCGGCGGTACGGCGCGGGGGGCGCGCGCGCCGAGGCGGCCGCCGGATTTCCGCATGTCTTCGAGATCGGCCTGCCGGCGTGGCGTGCGGCGCTCTCGCACGGCGTGGGCCGGCGGCGCGCGACGCTGCACTGTTTTTTCAGTCTGCTGGCGGTGCTGCCCGACACCAATCTCCTGTATCGCGCCGGACCCGCCGGGCTGGCGTTCGCACAAGACACGGCGCGCGCGTTTCTCGCGCACGGCGGGGTGTATCGCCGCGGCTGGGAGGCGCGGGCGCAGGCGCTGCATCGCGCCTTCGTCGTGCGCCGCCTGAGCCCCGGCGGCGCCGCCGACCTGCTCGCGGCGACGCTGTTCGTGCACGCGCTCCACGAGAGCGACGGCGCGTGAGCGGACTCGCCATCCTGTGCCCGGGACAGGGCGGGCAGCACCCGGGCATGTTCGACAAGCTCTCGGGCAGCGAGGCCGCGGAGCGCGTGCTCGACGACGCGGCGTCCGTGCTGGGCGAGGATCCGCGCGCGCTGGTCAGGCGCGAAGCGGCGCCGCTGTTCGAAAATCGCCTGGCGCAACCTCTGGTCTGCGCGGCGACGCTGGCGGCCTGGGCGGCGCTCGCCGCGCAACTGCCGCGCCCGCGGCTGTTCGCGGGCTACAGCGTGGGCGAGCTCGCGGCCTATGGTTGCGCGGGCGCGTTGAGCGCGGCCGAGACCCTGCGTCTGGCGGTGACGCGCGCCGCCTGCATGGATGCCGCCGCCGGCGCGCCCGCCGGCCTGCTGGCGGTGCGCGGCCTGGGGCGCGAGCGTATCGAGGCGCTCTGCGCCGAGCATGCGGCGGTCATCGCCATCGTCAACGGCCCGGAGCATTTCGTCCTGGGCGCGCGC
>MFSU01000036.1:0-7435 GCA_001785115.1 Candidatus Muproteobacteria bacterium RBG_16_65_34 | reverse complement strand
GCGCGGCGGGTGCGGCGGCTGCCGGTCACGGTGGCGGCGCACACGCCTTGGCTGCGCGAAGCGGGCGCCGCCTTCGCGGCGGCGCTCGGGGCGGGCGCGATGCGCGATCCGCCCGTGCCGGTGCTGGCCGGGGTGAGCGGCGCGCCGGTGCGCACGCGCGGGGAGGCCATCGCGACGCTCAGCGCGCAACTGTACACGCCGGTTGACTGGCGGGCCTGCCTGCAGGCCGCCTGGGAGATGGGCGCGCGCGTGTTCCTGGAGCTTGGGCCGGGCTCGGCCCTGACGCGCATCACGCAAGAGGAGTTGCCCGAGGCGTGCGCGCGTTCGATTGAGGATTTTAACAGCCTCCAGGGTATCGGCCGGTGGGTGAGCGGCGCGCTCGCGGGCTGAAGGCCGGCGCGCCCGGAGGTACGCGGTGCCGCGGTATCCAGGCGAGCGGGCCAAAACGGCGTCCGTCACGGGTGCCGCCGCTCTCCGGGGGGCTCCTCGAATTTCTGGGAACGGCGTAACTCCTTTATATGTCCCTTCGGTCCCGCCGCGCCCGGGGCTAGGATGCCCCGGGCGAGTATGGAATAATTCGGCTCATCACCAGTTTGCCGGCAGGTTTCCGGTTTGCGCGAATCACCGCAGGAGAAGCTAATGGACACGAATAAGGCCAAAGCACTCAGTGCCGCCCTCGGGCAGATCGAGAAGCAGTTCGGCAAGGGCTCGGTCATGCGCCTGGGCGACGGCGGTGTGGTGCAGGCGGTCGAGGTGATCCCGTCGGGCTCGCTCGGGCTCGACGTCGCGCTCGGGATCGGGGGGTTTCCGCGCGGGCGCGTCGTCGAGATCTACGGGCCCGAGTCCTCGGGCAAGACCACGCTCGCGCTGTCGGTGGTCGCGCAGGCCCAGAAGCTCGGGGGCGCGGCGGCGTTCGTCGACGCCGAGCACGCCCTCGACCCCCGGTATGCGAAGAAACTGGGCGTCAACATCGACGACCTGCTGGTGTCGCAACCCGATTCGGGCGAGCAGGCGCTCGAGATCACCGACATGCTGGTGCGCTCCGGGGCGGTGGACGTGGTTGTGGTGGACTCGGTGGCGGCGCTCACCCCCAAGGCCGAGATCGAGGGCGAGATGGGCGACTCGCACATGGGGCTCCAGGCGCGGCTGATGTCCCAGGCCCTGCGCAAGCTCACCGGCAACATCAAGCGTTCCAACACCCTCGTCATCTTTATCAACCAGATCCGCATGAAGATCGGTGTGATGTTCGGCAACCCCGAGACCACCACGGGCGGCAACGCCCTGAAGTTCTACGCCTCGGTGCGCCTCGACATCCGCCGCATCGGCGCGATCAAGAAGGGCGAGGAGGTGGTCGGCAACCAGACGCGCGTGAAGGTGGTCAAGAACAAGCTCGCGCCGCCGTTCCGGCAGTGCGAGTTCGACATCCTCTACGACCAGGGCATCTCGAAGGAAGGCGAGCTGATCGACCTCGGCGCCGAGAGCGGCGTCGTCGAGAAGCTCGGCGCCTGGTACAGCTTCAGCAAGGAGCGCATCGGCCAGGGCAAGGACAACGCCCGCCAATTCTTGAAAGAGCACCCGGACACGGCCCAGGAGATCGAGAAGCGCATCCGCGACAAGGCGGTCGCGCTCACCCAGTCGCCCGCGGCCGCGGCCGGCGAAGCGGCGGAGGCCGTGACGGAGGACGAGGCCTGAGACGGCCGGCGTCGGAGATCGATTCCGCCCGCGCGCGCCATCTCGCGATTACGTGGTTGGCGCGCCGCGAGTACGGCAGCCGCGAGCTGCACCAGAAGCTGTTGCACAAGGGGTGCGCCGAGCCCGTCGCCGCGCAAACGGTCGAGCGGCTCAAAACGCAGCAGCTGCTTTCCGATGAACGGTTCGTTGAGAGCCTGATCGCGGCGCGCCGTCGCCGCGGCTATGGACCGGTGCGCATCGCGCACGAGCTTAGGGAAAAGGGGATCGCGCCGGAGGCGATCGAGGATTCCCTGGGCAAGGACGACGCCGGGTGGCTGGAGGAGGCGAGGCGCGTGCACCGCAAGAAATTCGGCGCCGCGCGGCCGAAGAGTTACGCCGAACGCGCCAAACGGGCGCGTTTTTTACAGTATCGCGGGTTTACGCCGGATCAGATACGCCGGATTCTGGATTCGCGCGAAGCCGATTGACGCGCCATGAAAAGTACCGACATTCGCAGCCGCTTTCTCGATTACTTCAAACGCCACGGGCACGCCGTCGTGGCGTCCAGCCCGCTCGTGCCCGCGAACGACCCGACACTCCTGTTCACCAATGCCGGCATGGTGCAATTCAAGGACGTCTTCCTCGGGATCGAGAAGCGCCCGTACGTGCGCGCGGCGAGCTCGCAGCGCTGCGTGCGCGCCGGCGGCAAGCACAACGACCTCGAGAACGTCGGCTACACCGCGCGCCACCACACCTTCTTCGAGATGCTGGGGAATTTCAGCTTCGGCGATTACTTCAAGCGCGAGGCCATTCGCTACGCCTGGGAGTTTCTGACCGAGGACCTGGGACTCGCCCCCGAGCGGCTATGGGTGACGGTATATAAGGATGACGACGAGGCCGCCGACATCTGGCTCAGAGAGATCGAGGTCGACCCGAAGCGTTTCGCGCGCCTGGGCGAGAGCTCCAATTTCTGGCAGATGGGCGACACCGGCCCCTGCGGGCCGTGCTCCGAAATCTTCTACGATCATGGTCCGGGCATCCCCGGCGGCCCGCCCGGCAGCCCGGAGGAGGACGGCGACCGCTATGTCGAGATCTGGAACCTCGTTTTCATGCAGTTCAGCCGCGACGCCAAAGGCGTGCTCACGCCGCTGCCCAAGCCCTCGGTCGACACCGGCATGGGCCTCGAGCGCGTCGCGGCGGTGATGCAGGGCGTGCACAGCAACTACCAGATCGATATTTTTCAGAAGCTGATCCACGCCGCGGCCGAGGTTACCGGCGCCCCCGAGCGTCAGAGCCACTCGCTCAATGTCGTCGCGGACCATATCCGCGCGGCGGCGTTTCTCATTACCGACGGCGTGTTGCCCTCGAACGAGGGCCGCGGCTATGTGTTGCGGCGCATCGTCCGCCGCGCGATCCGCCACGGGCACCGGCTCGGGGCGCGCGAGACCTTCTTCTACAAGCTCGTCGGGCCGCTGTGCGCGCAGATGGGTGCGGCCTACCCCGAGCTCGTGAATGCGCGCGCGCAGGTCGAGCGGGTGCTGAAACAGGAGGAAGAGCGCTTCAAGGAGACGCTCGAGCAGGGGCTCAGGATTCTCGAAGACGGCATCGCGGCGATCGGGGGCGACACGATCCCGGGTGAGCTCGTCTTCCGGCTCTACGACACCTACGGTTTTCCCGCGGACCTCACGCGCGACGTCGCCCTGGAGCGCAACCTGAAACTCGACATGGCCGGGTTCGAGCGCGAGATGGAGGCGCAGCGCGAGCGCGCGCGCGCCGCCTCGACCTTCAAATCCGCCGCGCTGGCGGGCCTCGGCGAGCGGCGCGAAGCGGCGACGTTCACCGGCTATGAGGCGACACGGGATGAGGCCGCGGTTGCGGCGATTCGGGTGGGCGATGCCGAGGTTGCCGTAATCAAGGCCGGGCAGGAGGGCGTGATCTATCTCGACCGCACGCCGTTCTACGCCGAGTCCGGCGGCCAGGTGGGCGACCAGGGTTGGCTCCGAGCCGGCGCGGCGACGTTCGCGGTGCTCGACACCCAGAAGGGCCATGCCCATATCGGACGGCTCGAGGGCGGCGAGATCAAGCTGGGCGACCGTGTGGTCTGCGAGGTGGACGAGCAGAAACGTCATGCCACGGCCTATAACCACTCGGCCACGCACCTGCTGCACGCGGCGCTCAAGAAGGTGCTCGGGCCGCACGTGCAGCAGAAGGGCTCGCTCGTCGAGCCCGCGCGGTTGCGCTTCGACTTCGCGCATTTCGAGCCGATCGCGGCCGAGGACCTTCAAAAAATTGAAGACCTGGTGAACGCGGAGATCCGCGCCAACAACCCGGTCGCGACCCGGGTGCTGGAGCTTGAGGAGGCGATCAAGTCCGGGGCGGCGGCGCTGTTCGGCGAAAAATACGGCGAGCGGGTGCGGGTGGTGGGGATGGGCGAGTTTTCGCTCGAGCTCTGCGGCGGCACGCATGTGCGCCGCACCGGCGACATCGGAATTTTCAAGATTGTCTCCGAGGGCGGGGTCGCGGCCGGCGTACGGCGCATCGAGGCCGTGACCGGGTCGGGGGCGCTGGAATATGTGCGCGCGACCGAGGCGAGGCTCGATGCCGTCGCCGGGCTCGTACGCGGGAGCCGCGAGGACGCCGCACGCAAGGTCGAGCAGTTGCAGGCGCGCATCAAAGGCTTGGAGAAGGAACTTGAACAACTACGTGGAAAGCTTGCCCGCGGTGAGTCCGTGGATTTGGCCTCGCAGGCGAGAGAGATCAAGGGAATCAAGGTCGTGGCGGCGCGCCTGGATGGGGTCGATGCCAAGGGGTTGCGCGAGGCGGTGGACCGGCTCAAGGACAAGCTTGCTCCGGCTGCGATCGTGCTGGCCTCGGTATCCGATGATAATAAGGTGACGCTCATCGCCGGGGTGACCAAGGAGCTGGCCGGGAGGCTGCACGCCGGCGAGCTGGTGAATCAGGTGGCCACGAAGGTGGGGGGTAAGGGTGGCGGGCGGCCGGACATGGCCCAGGCGGGCGGCAACGATCCGGCCGGTCTCGAGGCGGCGCTCGCGGGCGTGCCCGAGTGGATCGAGCGGCATCTAAAGTAATTCCAGCCCCCGGGGTCGGTTCCGGTATCCCGGAATTTTTCTCACACCGTGTTTACATGCCTCGCAAAAGCGGGTTTAATCTGCGCGTTTTTGCGCGCCCGATAGACAAATTAGTACGTAAGAATACGTAATGGCCCTGCTCGTGCAGAAATACGGCGGCACCTCGGTGGGTAGCCCCGAGCGCATCCACGCGGTCGCGGAAAAGACCGCGCGCGCGCGCCGGCAGGGACACGATCTCGTCGTCGTGGTGTCGGCGATGAGCGGCGAGACCGACCGCCTGCTCGAGCTCGCGAGGACCGTCAATCCGGATCCGCCGGCACGCGAGCTCGATGTGCTGCTGGCGACGGGCGAGCAACAGACGATCGCGCTGCTCGCCATGGCGCTTGAGAAAATCGGTTGCCCGGCGCGTTCCTATACCGGGCAGCAGGTGCACATCCTGACGGACAGCGCTTATGGCAAGGCGCGCATCGTGAAGATCGACGAGACCCGCATCCGCGAGGATCTCGACCAGGGCCGGGTGGTGGTGGTCGCGGGGTTCCAGGGCGTGGACGAGGCCGGCAACATCACCACCCTCGGGCGCGGCGGATCGGACACGACCGGCGTGGCGCTCGCGGCGGCGCTCAAGGCCGATGAGTGCCAGATATTCACCGACGTGGACGGGGTATACACCACCGATCCGCGCGTGGTGCCGCAGGCGCGGCGCCTGGACCGCATCACCTTCGAGGAGATGCTCGAGATGGCGAGCCTGGGATCGAAGGTGTTGCAGATCCGCTCGGTCGAATTCGCCGGCAAGTACAAGGTGCCGCTGCGCGTGCGCTCGTCCTTCGAGGAAGGCCCGGGCACGCTGATTACCTACGAGGAAAACGAGATGGAAGCGCCGTTGATTTCAGGTATCGCCTTCAACCGCGATGAGGCCAAGCTCACGATCCGCGGCGTGCCGGATCGGCCCGGCATCGCCGCGCAGATCCTGGGCGACGTCGGCAAGGCGAACGTCAACGTCGACATGATCGTGCAGAACGTGGGCGCCGACGGCACCACGGACTTCACGTTTACCGTGCATCGCGCGGATTACAAGAAGGCGCTGGAGATCCTCAAGGCCGTGGCGACTCAGCTCAAGGCCAAGGAGGTCACGGGCGACGACAAGATCGTGAAGATTTCCGTGGTCGGTGTCGGGATGCGCTCGCATGCCGGTATCGCGAGCCAGATGTTCAAGGTCCTGGCGGACGAGGGGATCAATATTCAAATGATCTCGACCTCGGAGATTAAGATTTCGGTGGTGGTGGAGGAAAAATATCTGGAACTCGGGGTGCGTGCGTTGCACACCGCTTTCGGCCTGGATAAGGCCGCCCCACAGGCAACTTAGGTCGAAGAGCTGGCATAGAAGCTGCATCATATAAATAGAAGGCGACATGGCGTGGGGTGTATACTGGAGTTTCCCCAGTAAATTCCACGGCTTAGCTAAAGGAACGCGGCGATTGGCCGGTGTTCCCTGCTCAAAAGCGCTAAGACCCGCCCTTGGGCGCATGTCACAGGAAGACGTAACCGCCCGCGGGCGAAAGACCACGGAAGGTGCGTTGAGTGGAGAGCCGGCGCCAAGGGGTGGGCCGGAGCTTAATGGGATAGGGATTAACGGACAGCTTGCCGTAACAAGTTAAAGGAGCGCAGTACCATGCTAATTCTGACCAGGCGCATTGGAGAAACGCTGAACATCGGGGACGATGTTCAGGTGACCGTACTGGGGATCAAGGGGAACCAGGTGCGGATCGGCGTGAACGCCCCGAAGGAAATCCCGGTGCATCGCGAGGAGATTTACGAGCGCATCAAGAAGGAACGCGAAGCCGGCGTGCCCCCGCGGGAAGTAAAAGTCGCAGCCGAGTAGGGCGGCAAGAGACAGGCGAGGCGCTTTACGCCGCGCAGGCGAGCGGGTATTCTCCGGTGCGCACCCGATCCGGAGAGATGGCCGAGCGGTCGAAGGCGCACCCCTGCTAAGGGTGTATGGGGCAAAACTCCATCGAGGGTTCGAATCCCTCTCTCTCCGCCAACTGCTCGACTAGATGTTCGACATAGGGGCCTCAGCGAGGCCTTTGTTTTAAGCAGCCGTTAAAAAGCGGATTCAGACCCCGGGAAGATGCTACGACATTCCGCGGTTCCGCCTCCCGCCCTCCGGAACCGGCATCATAATAATAAGTACGCGCTACCCCCGCCTATTTTTTCAGATCTTCAAGTATAATTTCGCTCCACGCGCCCGTAGCTCAGCTGGATAGAGTACCTGGCTACGAACCAGGTGGTCGGGAGTTCGAATCTCTCCGGGCGCACCAATCAACGACAAAGGGCCCCTTGCGGGCCCTTTGTCGTTGATGGATGTGCTATGGCCAGATTCGAACTCCCGACGAAGTCATAAGCACGCGGCGCTCACCATACTCATCCCCGGCGTATACGGCGCCGCCCCGTCTGCGTTCACCTACGGCGACCTCGAAGGCGGCGCGGGCGATGATCTTTTGATCGGCGATGGCGGCAGCGAAACCGGCCCCATCGGCCATGACACCCTAATATGGTAACGAGGGCGACGATGTCCTCTACGGCCACCGTGAGAGCGACTATCTCGACGGCGGCCTCGGGCGCGACCGCCTCTTCGGCGACTTCGGCCCGAACCCCGGGCGGTAGCTCACCCCCTG
>MFSU01000035.1:4597-22350 GCA_001785115.1 Candidatus Muproteobacteria bacterium RBG_16_65_34 | reverse complement strand
CGCATCGCCATGACCGATTCCGAGCATACCGTCCAGTCCGCACCGACACCGCGCGAACCGAACTGGGAGCGCAGCGTGCTCGAGCGTCTGGCCTTCGCCGCGCTCGAAGAGCAGCGCCGGGCGCGGCGCTGGGGTATCTTCTTCAAGCTCTTTTTTGCGATCTACCTCGTCGCCATACTGGTCCTGACGCAGGCCGACTTGACCGGCAAGGCGCTCGCCACGCGTTATACCGCGGTCGTGGACGTCGACGGCGCGATCATGGCGGACAGCCCCGCGAATGCCGATAACGTGATCTCCGGGCTGCGCGCGGCGTTCGAGAGCAAGGGCGCGGTGGGCGTGATCCTGCGCGCCAACAGCCCGGGCGGCAGCCCGGTGCAGGCCGGCTACATCTATGACGAGATCAAGCGGCTGCGCGGGAAACACCCGAAGACCCCGGTCTACGCCGTGATCGGCGACATGTGCGCCTCCGGCTGTTACTACGCGGCCGCGGCCACCGACAAGATCTACGCCGACAAGGCCTCCATCGTCGGCTCCATCGGCGTGCTCATGAATGGCTTCGGGTTCACCGACGCCATGAAGAAGCTCGGCATCGAGCGCCGGCTCCTCACCTCGGGCGAGCACAAGGGCTTTCTCGATCCCTTCGGGCCGGTGAAGCCCGAGGAACAGCGGCACGCGCAGCAACTGCTCGAGCGCATCCACAAGCAGTTCATCCAGACCGTGCGCGACGGGCGCGGCGCGACGCTGAAAGAAACCAGGGACATGTTCTCCGGGTTGTTCTGGACCGGGGAGGAGGCGGTGAAGCTCGGCCTGGTGGACGGACTCGGGAGCGCGGGCTTTGTCGCGCGCGAGGTGATCGGCGCCGAGGAGATCGTGGACTACACCTACCGCGAGAACGTGTTCGACCGTTTCACGCGCCGGCTCGGCACCGCCATGGCGCAGACACTAAGCACGGAGCTCCTCGGCCGCACGCCGGGTTTGAAGTAATAGCTTTTGACGCGAAGGCGCAAAGACGCAAAGAAAATATTCATGTGTTTTGTTGCCGGCGCGAAGCGCCGCTCCGGTTTCCTTTGCGCCTTCGCGTCTTTGCGTCAAACGATCATATAACCGTAATTCCTTCGTTTTCGAGCATCCGCACCAGCCGTATCAGCGGCAGCCCGATGAGCGTATTCGGGTCGTCGCCTTCGAATTTTTCCAGCAGCGCGATCCCCAGGCCTTCCGACTTCACGCTCCCGGCGCAGGAGTAGGGCTGCTCCTTTCTCAAGTAGCTTTCGATCTGCTCCTCGGTAAGGCGGCGAAACGCGACGCGGTAGGGGATGACCTCGCACTGCACGCGGCCGGTAGCGGAGTTAACGAGCGCCAGTCCCGTATAGAGCACGACGCTGCGGCCCGCGGCCGCGCGCAACTGCTCGATCGCTTTCTCGTGGCTGTGCGGTTTGCCGACGATCTTGCCGTTGTACACCGCGACTTGATCGGAACCGATGACCAGCGCATGCGGATGCGACGCGGCGATCTTGCGCGCCTTCTCGACCGCCAGCCGCTCGACCATCGCCTGCGGCGTATCGCCCGGCCGCGGGGTCTCGTCCACCTCCGGCGGGATCGCCTCGAACGGGATCATCAACCGCGCGAGCAACTCGCGGCGGTAGGGCGAGGACGAGGCGAGGATGAGCTTCATATGATTATTTGCCGCAGAGGCGCAGAGAACGCAGAGGAAGTAGGAAGTAAAACCAGAGCGGTCTTCAGAACGATTTTCTCTGCGCCCTCCGCGTCTCTGCGGCAGAGAATATTACTCAATCTCGACCAACGCCTCGTCGGGGTTGACGGAATCGCCCTTGGCGACGTGCACGGCCTTCACCGTGCCGGCGATGGGCGCGGGCACCTCGTTCTCCATCTTCATCGCCTCGATCACGAGCACCGGATCGCCGGCCTTCACCTGCGCTCCGACCTTGACCATGACCTCCACCACCGTGCCGGGCATGGAGCTCGTGACATGGCCTTCCTTGCTCGCCTTGGGACGGCGCGAGCCCTTGGACGCGCGCCGTGCATCGACCATCCCGCCGACCGTCGGCACGGTCTCGGTGAGCGTTTCGATCAGAATCTGCTCCGGCACACCGTCCACGGACACGAAGAACGGGCGCTGCTCGTTGCTCTTGTGGCCCACGCCGGTCACGCGGATGTGGTAGGTCTCGCCGTGCATCGTGACGTTGAAGTCGGTCGGCGCGAGGCGCAACTGCGGCTGCACCTCGCCCTGCGGGCCCGGCTCCCCGGGCCTGAGCGTGCCGGCGGTGCGCTCCTCGAGAAACTTACGACCGATCTCCGGGAACATGGCATAGGTGAGCACGTCCTCTTCGCTCTTCGCGAGCTCGCCGATCTCCTCCCGCAACCGGTGCATCTCGGGTTTGAGGCGATCGGCCGGGCGGCAGGTGATGACCTCCTCGTCGCCGATCGCCATCTTGCGCATGGTCTCGTTGACCTTGCCCGGCGCGGCCCCGTAGCGGCCCTGTAGATACAGCTTCACCTCGTTGGTGATGCTCTTGTAGCGCGCGCCCGTGAGCACGTTGAGCACCGCCTGGGTGCCGACGATCTGCGAGGTCGGCGTTACGAGCGGCGGGAAGCCCAGGTCCTCGCGCACGCGCGGGATCTCGGCGAGCACCTCGCTCATGCGGTCCAGGGCGCCCTGCTCTTTGAGCTGATTCGAGAGGTTCGAGATCATGCCGCCCGGGACCTGGTTCACCATGACGCGGGTGTCGATCTCGGCGTATTCGCTTTCGAACTGGCGGTATTTCTTGCGCGCCTCGCGGAAATAGAAGCCGATGTCTTGCAGCAGCTCGAGGTTAAGTCCCGTGTCGTACGGCGTTTCGCGGAACGCCACCACCATGCTTTCGGTGGGCGAATGGCTCGTACCCCAGGAGAGCGCGGAGATCGCCGTGTCCACGTGGCGCGCGCCGTTCTCGACCGCCAGGTACATGCAGATGTTTGCGACACCGACCGTGGTGTGCGAGTGGAAGGCGAGCGGGATCTTTACCGCCTTGGACAGCGCCGAGAACAGCTCCACCGTACGCGCGGGCGTGAGCAGCCCGGCCATGTCTTTGATGGCGACGGAGTGGCAGCCCATCTTCGCGAGCTCCTCGGCCTGCTCGACGAAGTGCTCGATGGTGTGCACCGGGCTGACCGTGTAGCAGATCGCGCCCTGGGCGTGCTTGCCGCTCTTCAACACCGCCTCGACCGAGACCCGCAGGTTGCGCAGGTCGTTCATGGCGTCGAAGATGCGGAACACCGCGATGCCGTTGTCGGCGGCTTTCGTCACGAAGGCCTCGACGACGTCGTCCGAGTAGTGGCGGTAGCCGAGGAGGTTCTGGCCGCGCAGCAGCATCTGGAGCGGCGTCCGGGGCAGCGCCTTTTTGAGCTTGCGCAGGCGTTCCCACGGGTCTTCCTTCAAAAACCGCAGGCAGGCGTCGAAGGTCGCGCCGCCCCAGGCCTCGAGCGACCAGAAGCCCGCCTGGTCGAGCTTGCCGCAGATCGGCAGCATGTCTTCGGTGCGCATGCGCGTCGCGAGCAGCGACTGATGTGCGTCGCGCAGCGCGACTTCGGTCACGTACACCTTGTTCGAGGAGGCCATGGGGTTTCCCGGTTGCGGTTAGAGCCCGTGGTGGGCGACGATGGCGGCGGCGATCGCCGCCGCCAGATCCGCCGGCGGGCGGCGGACGGAATAGTTTATCAGCTCCGGGTGCTGCTCGATGAAGCCGGTGTCGAATCTCCCGGCCTGGAATTCCGGGGTTTTCAGGATCTCCAGATGGAACGGCTTGGTGGTCTTCACCCCGTGCAGGCCCATGTCGAGCAGCGCCCGGCGCCCGCGCGCCAGCACCTTCTCCCAGGTGAGCGCCCAGACCGTGAGCTTGGCGCACATGGAATCGTAGTGCGGCGGAAACTCGTAGCCGGTGTAGATCGCGGCGTCGGTGCGCACGCCCGGGCCGCCGGGCGAGTAGTAGCGCGTGATGCGCCCGTAGCTCGGCAGGAAATCGTTCTTCGGGTCCTCGGCGTTGATGCGGAACTGGATGGCGTAACCGCGCCGCTCGATCTCCTCCTGGCGGAACGACAGCGGCCTGCCGGCGGCGATGCTGATCTGCTCCTGCACGATGTCCACCCCCGTGATCTGCTCGGTCACCGTGTGCTCGACCTGAAGGCGCGTGTTCATCTCCATGAAGTAGAAGTTGCCCTCCTGGTCGAACAGGAACTCCACGGTGCCGGCGTTTTCGTAGTTGACGGTCCTGGCCGCCCGCACGGCAAGCGCGCACACGGTCTGGCGCTGCTCCTCGGCGAGCTGGGGCGAGGGCGCGATCTCGAGGAGCTTCTGGTGGCGGCGCTGGATCGAGCAGTCGCGCTCGAACAGATGGATCACGTTGCCGTGCTTGTCGCCGAGGATCTGGACCTCGATGTGGCGCGGGTTGGGGATGGCCTTCTCCAGAAACACGTTGGCCGAACCGAAGGCCTTGGTCGCCTCGGACACCACGCGCTCATAGGCGCGCTTCAATTCCTCCTCGCTCCCGCAGCGGCGGATGCCGCGCCCGCCGCCGCCGCTGGTGGCCTTGAGCATCACCGGATAACCGATCTTCTTGGCGAGCTTCACCGCCTCGGCGAGGTTCTTGAGGCTGCCGTCGCTCCCCGGGATGACCGGGATGCCGGCGTTTTTCATGGCGAGGCGCGCCTCGACCTTGTCGCCCATGCTCCGGATGGCGCTCGGGGAGGGGCCGATGTACGTCACATCGCGCCGCCAGCAGATCTCGGCGAGCTGGGGGTTCTCCGAGAGAAAACCGTAGCCCGGGTGCAGGGCGTCGCAGCCCGCGGCGACCGCCAGGTTCACGATCCGGTGGGCGTTCAAGTAGCCGCCGACCGGGTCGGGGCCGACGTTATAGGCCTCATCCGCCTTTTTCACGTGCAGGGCGTGACGGTCGGCATCGGTATAGATGGCGACGGATTTGATGCCCATCTCGGCGCAGGCACGCACGATGCGCACCGCGATCTCGCCGCGGTTGGCGACCAGAACCTTTTTGATCAACGTGAAGCTCCGCTGGAAAGAGAGAAGAAATCCACCCCGAGTCCGGCCCAGTTTTTACGTAAACACCTCCCGGGTGTCAACCTGAAAAAAACGGGGCGAGGCCCGCCGGAAAGTCCCATTTTGACACAAGTTACCGCGGAATATATGATGCGCGCCCTGTGTCATAGCGGGCCGCTAAAATTTCAGCCGCCCGCGGTGCGGTGCCGGGACGTGCGAGATGGAAAGGGCCGCGGAAGGACAGTTTTTCGCATCCTGTCAGGGCTGTCGGCGGTAGCGCCCGGCCCCTCCGGGGGCGGCGCGAGACGGGCACCATGTCTTTGACTTCGAACGACCCGCGATCTCGCCTACCGGCGACGATCGACCCGATCGATCTGGGGGAACGGGGCGCGCGCTTAAGCGGCGTGCTCCCGCTCAAGGCCATGCCGCGGCTCGCGCAGGTCTGCCTGAATGAGGCCGGCGAGGCGCGCGTGGACCTGACCTTTGATCGCAGCGAGGGTCACGAGGTGTACACGATGCGCGGCGCGATCGACGCGACCGTACGGGTCACGTGCCAGCGCTGCCTTGAGCCGATGGAGCTTCGGTTCCACGCGCAGCCGGAGCTGATGTTCGTCCGACCGCTCGCCGGCGCCGCATCCTTGGCCGAGGACGCCGAGGTGATCGAGGTGGACAAACCGCTCGCCTTGAGCGAGCTGATCGAGGACGAGCTGCTCCTCGCGATGCCGATGATACCGATGCACGAGTTCGAGGCCTGCCCGGCCAGGGAACATGGGGCGGTGAAGCGGGGAACGACCAACCCGTTCGCGGCGCTGAAGCAGCGCAAGCCCACGGAACGTTAATTTTTTTACCAAGAGGATCCGCCATGGCAGTACAGAAAAGCCGAGTCCCCCCTTCCCGGCGCGGCATGCGCCGTTCGCATGACGCGCTCGACAAGCCCACGCTCTCGATCGACAAGACGAGCGGCGAGACCCACCGCCGGCACCACGTGAGCGCCACCGGGCACTACCGCGGGCGCAAGGTGCTGGAAACCAAACCCGAGTCCGAGTAAGGTCCGCCTGGACCAACCTCGCTAGGGACCCGCTCAACGTGATCACGGTTGCCCTCGACGCCATGGGGGGCGATCACGGTGTCGGCGTCACCGTCCCCGCGGCGCTCGCAGCGATCGAGACCGAGCCCGATCTGAGCCTGATTCTGGTCGGCCGGCGCGAGGATCTCGCCGCCGAGCTGACCCGCGCCGGTGGCGCCGAATCCGCGCGGCTGCGCATCGAGCCTGCCTCCGAGGTCGTGGGCATGGACGAGCGGCCGGCCCAGGCGCTGCGCGGAAAGAAAGACTCCTCCATGCGCGTGGCGTTGAACCTCGTGAAACAGGGCGCGGCGCAGGCGGCCGTTTCCGCCGGCAACACCGGGGCGCTCATGGCCACCGCGCGCTTCGTGCTCAAGACCCTGCCCGGCATCGACCGGCCGGCGATCGTGACGATACTCCCGACGATGCACAATCATGTCCACGTGCTCGATCTCGGCGCCAACGTCGATTGCACGGCGGAACAGCTCATGCAGTTCGCGATCATGGGCTCGATCCTGGTGAGCGCGGTCGAGGGCAAGACGCGCCCACGCGTGGGGTTGCTCAACATCGGCGAGGAAGACATCAAGGGCAACGAGATCGTCAAGCAGACGAACGAGCTGCTGCGCGCCGGCCCCCTGAACTACTGCGGCTACGTCGAGGGCGACGAGATCTACACCGGCGATATGGACGTGATCGTGTGCGACGGCTTCGTCGGTAACGTGATGCTCAAGACGAGCGAGGGCCTGGCGCGCATGATCACGCACTTCATGCGCCAGGAGTTCAAGCGCAATCTCTTGACGCAGCTCGCGGCGCTGGTGGCGCTACCGGTGCTCAGGGCCTTTCGCCGGCGCGTGGACCCGCGCCGCTACAACGGCGCCACCCTGATCGGATTGAACGGCACCGTGATCAAGAGCCACGGCGGCGCCGATGCGTTCGCCTTCGAGCACGCCATCTTCGAGGCGCTGGCCGAGGTGCGCAACAACGTGCCGGCGCGCATCGGCCGCGAGCTCGCGGCGCTGACCGCCAAGGGGCAAGTCGCGTGAGTTATTCCCGCATCGTCGGCACCGGCGGCTATCTGCCGCAGAAGATCCTGACCAACGCCGAGCTGGAGAAGATGGTCGACACCACGAGCGAGTGGATCGTCGAGCGCACCGGCATCCGCGAGCGGCATATCGCCGCGGACCACGAAACGAGTTGTAGCCTCGGCGAGGAAGCCGCGCGCCGCGCGATCGCGTCCGCAGGGATCGGGACCGAGGACATCGATCTGATCGTGGTGGCGACGACGACACCGGATCTGGTGTTTCCGAGCACCGCCTGCCTGCTGCAGGAACGGCTCGGCATCCACGGCTGTCCGGCGTTCGACGTGCAGGCGGTGTGCACCGGGTTCGTCTATGCCCTCGCCATCGCCGACAAGTTCGTGCGCACCGGTTCGGCGAAGTGCGCGCTGGTAGTGGGGACGGAGACGCTCTCGCGCATCACCGACTGGAGCGACCGCAGCACCTGCGTGCTCTTCGGCGACGGCGCCGGCGCGGTGGTGATCGCGGCCGCGGATAAGCCCGGCATCATCTCCTCGCACCTGCATGCCGACGGTCAGTACAAAGACCTGCTCAAGGTACCCTCCGGCATCTCCCGGGGTTACGACAAGCTGGTGGCCGGCACGGCCTACATGCAGATGGCGGGCAACGAGGTGTTCAAGGTCGCCGTGAACACGCTCGGGCGCATCGTGGACGAGACGCTCGCGGCGAACCGCATGCAGAAGTCCGACATCACATGGCTGGTGCCGCATCAGGCGAACCTGCGCATCATCGCGGCCACGGCCAGGAAGCTTGATATGTCCATGGACCGGGTGGTGCTGACCGTGGATCGTCACGGCAATACCTCGGCGGCCTCGATCCCGCTCGCCTTCGACGAGGCCGTGCGCGACGGGCGGATAAAAAACGGGGATACCGTGCTGATGGAGGCCTTCGGCGGGGGCTTCACCTGGGGCTCGGTACTACTTAAGTATTGATGTGAATTTTTGACGCAAAGGCGCAAAGACGCAAAGAAAAATAAGAGTTTTTGGATTTTCGGCGCGAAGCGCCGTTCGGTTTTCCTTTGCGCCTTCGCGCCTTTGCGTCAAATAATCATATAGCTCTCGAAACATATGGCACTTGCATTTGTCTTCCCCGGGCAAGGTTCGCAGTCGGTCGGCATGCTGAATGCCCTGGCGGCGGAATACCCGCTCGTGAAAGAAACCTTCGCCGAGGCCTCGCAGGCGCTCGGTTACGATCTTTGGTCGGTCGTCGAGCAAGGGCCGGAGGACAGGCTCAACCAGACCCAGGTCACCCAGCCCGCAATGCTCGCCGCCGGCGTGGCGGTGTGGCGCGTGTGGCGGGCGAACGGTGGCCCGGCGCCTGTCTGCATGGCCGGTCACAGCCTGGGCGAATATACGGCGCTCACCGGCGCCGGCGCGCTTTCGTTCAGCGACGCCGTGAAGCTGGTGGCCGACCGCGGCCGCTTCATGCAGGAGGCGGTGCCGGCGGGGCAGGGCGGCATGGCGGCGATCCTCGGGCTCGAGGACGATGTCGTGCGCCGAGTCTGCCGGGAGGCGGCCCAGGGCGAGGTGCTGGAAGCGGTCAACTTCAACTCCCCGGGCCAGGTGGTGATTGCCGGCAGCGCAACCGCGATCGCCCGCGGCGTGGAGGCGGCCAAGGCCGCCGGGGCCAAACGCGCGCTGCCGCTACCGGTCTCCGTACCCTCGCACTGCAAGCTCATGCGCCCGGCGGCGGAGCGCTTGAGCGCGCGCCTGCGCGAGGTGCGGATCGAGACGCCGAAGATACCCGTGCTGCACAACGTGCACGTGCAGGCCGAGACCGGCCCGGACGCCATACGCGAGGCGCTGGTGCGCCAGATCGAATCGCCGGTGCGCTGGGTCGAGACGATCCAGAAAATGGCGGCGGAAGGCGTGGACCGCATCGTCGAGTGCGGACCGGGCAAGGTACTCGCCGGGCTCAACAAACGCATCGACAAGCGCGCCGAGACGCTGGCGGTGTACGATCCGGTTACGCTCGCTGCGGCGCTCGCCGCCGTGGGACAGAAGTAAAAAATCGAATAGACAGGATTAACAGGATTTCTCAGGATTAACAGGATTTCAAGAATTTGTTCGGTTAACGATTTAATCCTGTAAATCCTGCTTAATCCTGTTAATCCTGTCCATTAATTATTTTGGAGACTTTTATGTCGCTTAATGGAGAGATTGCGCTGGTTACGGGCGCAAGCCGCGGCATCGGGCTCGCGATCGCGCTCGAGCTCGCGCGCCAGGGCGCCTATGTCGTTGGCACCGCGACCAGCCCCGCCGGCGCCGAGAACATCGGCAAGGTGCTGACCGAGAATAACGCGCAGGGCAAGGGCGCGGTGCTTAATGTCACTGACCCGGCCTCGATCGAGGCGTTGCTCAAGGACATGGAGGGGAGCTGCGGCATGCCCTCGATCCTGGTGAATAACGCCGGCATCACGCGCGACAACCTGCTGCTGCGCATGAGCGAGGAGGAGTGGGATGCGGTCCTCGACACGAACCTGAAGTCCGTCTACCGCCTGTCCAAAGCCTGCCTGCGCGCGATGATGAAGGCGCGCAAGGGGCGCATCATCTCGATCAGTTCGGTGGTGGGTGCGGCCGGTAATCCGGGTCAGGCGAACTACGCCGCGGCCAAGGCCGGCCTCGTCGGCTTCACCAAGGCGCTCGCGCGCGAGGTGGGTTCGCGCCACATCACGGTCAACGCCGTGGCCCCGGGCTTCATCGACACCGATATGACCCGGGCGCTCCCCGAGGCGGCGCGCGCTGCGCTGCTCGCCCAGATTCCGCTCGGACGCCTGGGCGCACCCGAGGAAGTGGCGCAGGCCGTGGCGTTTCTGGCCGCGCCCGGGGCGGCCTATATCACAGGTCACACCCTGCATGTCAATGGCGGGATGTACGTGAATTAAGTCAATTAATTGATCGCTGGACGGTTTTGGGCAAATGGTGGTAACTTTGCGCCCGCGAGCGGCCGCCAGGCCGATTATCTGGAGGAAAACCTACCCATGAGCAGTGTAGAAGAGCGCGTCAAAAAGATCGTTGTGGAACAACTGGGCGTCAACGAAGGCGAAGTGAAGCCGGCGGCGTCATTCGTCGACGACCTCGGCGCGGACTCGCTGGACACCGTCGAGTTGGTGATGGCGCTCGAGGAGGAATTCGACTGCGAAATTCCGGACGAGGAAGCGGAGAAAATCACCACGGTTCAGCAGGCCATCGACTACGTCGGTGCCCACCTGAAGAACTGACCGGTTTCCCTTCACGAAGGCCGCCTGCCACCCGGTGGCGGCGGCCTTTTTGGTTTCCCCGGAAGGGTTAACGGCTAAACGAGGACATCGCTCTTGAGCAAGCGGCGCGTCGTCATCACCGGCTTGGGCATCGTTTCCCCCATCGGCCTCGGCGTCGAGGAGAACTGGCACAACATCGTGGCGGGCCGAGGCGGCATCGCGCGGGTCACGCACTTCGACGCCACGGGCTACCCCTCCCTGATCGCCGGCGAGGTCAAGGGTTTCGACGTCACCCGGTACGGCGTCTCCGAGAAGGAGGCGCGGCGCATGGACCGCTTCATCCAGCTCGGGATGGCCGCGGGCATCGAGGCCTTCAAAGACTCGGGCCTCACCGTCACCGGGGAGAACGCCGAGCGCATCGGCGTGCATATCGGCTCCGGCATCGGCGGCATCGGCACGATCGAGGACACCACCCTGGTCATCAAGGAGCGGGGCCCGCGGCGCGTCTCGCCGTTCTTCGTGCCCATGAGCATCATCAACATGATCTCGGGCGACCTCTCGGTGATGTACGGCTTCAAGGGGCCGAACCTCGCCATGGTCAGCGCCTGCGCCACCGCCACCCACGGGATCGGCGACGCCGCGCGCCTGATCGAGTACGGCGACGCCGACGTGATGCTCGCCGGGGGCGCCGAGGCCGCCGTGACGCCGTGCGCGCTCGCCGGTTTCGGCAACGCCAAGGCGCTCTCGACGCGCAACGACAGCCCCGAGACCGCGAGCCGCCCCTGGGACCAGGACCGCGACGGCTTCGTGCTCGGCGAGGGTGCGGGTGTGGTGGCGATCGAGGAATACGAGCACGCGCGCCGGCGCGGCGCGCGGATCTACTGCGAGATCGTCGGTTTCGGCATGAGCGGCGACGCCTACCACATGACGAGCCCGCCCGAGGACGGCGAGGGCGCGGCGCGCTGCATGCGCAACGCGCTCAGGAACGCCGCGATCGATATGCCGGACGTTCAGTACATCAACGCCCACGGCACCTCGACGCCGCTCGGCGACCGGGCCGAGACGCTGGCGGTCAAGGGCGCGTTCGGCCACCACGCGAAGCAGCTCGCCGTGAGCTCGACCAAGTCCATGACCGGCCACCTGCTGGGCGCGGCCGGGGGTGTGGAGGCCATTTACACGGCGCTCGCGATTCACCATCAGATCGCTCCGCCCACGATCAATCTCGCGACGCCCGATCCGGCGTGCGATCTCGATTACGTGCCCAACAGCGCGCGCGAGATGCGCATCGACGTCGCGCTCTCCAACTCCTTCGGCTTCGGCGGCACCAACGGCACCCTGGTTTTCCGCCGCCTCCGGTGAACCTCGGGGTCAAGGGCGCGACCGTCGCGCCACCGAACTTGCCGCATCGCATCCTGCCCGATAGTCCCGATCTCGCCGCGCTGCATCAGGAGCGCCCCGAGCGTTATCCCCATCTGCTGCAAAGCGTTTCCCACGGCACTGCGCGGGCGCGCTACGACATCCTGTTCGCTTTTCCCGGCACGACGCTGGCGCTCGAGGCGGGCGGGCGGCTGTGCCGCGACGGGCAGGAGATCGGTCCGGGCGGGTTTTTGGCGGCCTTCGACGATCTGTGGCGCGCGCATGCGCAGCCGTCGCGGGAGCCGGGGCACGACACCCGGCTTCCCTTCACGGGCGGCTGGTTCGTGTTTTTCGGCTACGAGCTCGCGGCCGAGATCGAGCCGGTATTGGGCCGGTTGCCCGCGGATCCGGCGCTGCCCGTGGCCTGCGCCGTGCGCTTTCCCGCCGCGGTGATCCGCGACCACGCCACGCGCCGCACGCATCTTGTCTGCGAACCCGAGGCGGCCGCGAGACTCCTGCCGCAGATGGAGCTCGACATCCACCGCCTGCGCGCGCCACGGCGCGCGGCGGTAGCGGTGGAGGAAATCGCCGAAGAGGATCCCGCGCGGTTTCTTGCCGGTGTCGAGAAGGTGCAGGAGTACATCCGCGCCGGCGACGTGTATCAGGTCAATCTCTCGCGCCTGTGGCGCGCGCGGCTGCGACGGCCCGCGCCCTCGGTGGAGCTTTACCGCCGGCTGTGCGCCGCGAACCCCGCGCCGTTTGCCGCGCTCGCGACCTTCCCGGGGGACCGTGCGATCCTGAGCTCATCGCCCGAGCGTCTGGTGGAGGTGCGCGACGGCGTCATCCGCACGCGCCCGATCGCCGGGACCTACCCGCGCAGCCGCGAGCCGGCGCAGGACCGCGCGGCGGCGCAGGAGCTTCTGCGCCATCCCAAGGAGCGCGCCGAGCACGTGATGCTGATCGACCTCGAGCGCAACGACCTGGGTCGCCTGTGTCGCCTGGGAACGGTCCAGGTGAGCGAGCTGATGACACTCGAATCGTACCCGCATGTGCACCACATCGTCTCCGAGATCCGAGGCGCGCTGCGCGCGGAGACGACGCCGGCGCAGGTGTTGCGCGCGGTGTTTCCGGGCGGCACCATCACCGGCTGCCCCAAGGTGCGCTGCATGCAGCTCATCGCCGAGATCGAGCGCGTGCCGCGGGGCGCGTATACCGGCTCGCTCGGGTATATTAACCATGACGGCAGCATGGACCTGAATATCCTCATTCGGACGCTCGTCCGGCAGGGCGATGAGATCCGCCTGCGCGCGGGCGCGGGCATCGTTGCGGACTCGATCCCCGGGCGCGAATTGAACGAGACCCGCGCCAAGGCCAAGGGGCTGCTCGCGGCCCTGGGGGCACCGACGCCGTGAGCGGCGCGGCGGTGCTGGTCAATGGCGCGCCGGGCGAGCAGGTCTCGGTCCACGACCGCGGCTTTCAGTACGGCGACGGGGTATTCGAAACGCTGGCGGTCGCGCGCGGGGCGCCGCTATTATGGGAGCGACATCTCGCGCGGTTAAGGGAGGGCGCGGCGCGACTCGGGATCGCGCCGCCGGCGGAAGCGACGCTGCGCGAAGAGGCCGCACGCCTCTGCGCGGGTAAGGCGCGCGCGGTGCTCAAGATCGTTGTTACCCGCGGAGTCTCCGGGCGCGGATATGCCCCGATGGATGAGGCGGCGCCCACGCGCGTGGTCGGCATCGCCCCGTGGCCGGATTATCCCGCGCACAACGCGCAGGCCGGGGTGGCGCTGCGGTTCTGCCGCGCGCGGCTGGCACGCCAGGCGTTGCTCGCCGGCGTCAAGCATCTCAATCGCCTGGAGCAGGTGCTCGCGCGCGCCGAATGGCGCGACGAATACGCCGAAGGGTTGATGCTCGACGACGCCGACCGCGTGATCGAAGGCACGATGTCGAATGTGTTCGTGGTGAAGGCGGGCGGGCTGCGCTCGCCGGACGTGAGCCGCTGCGGCGTGGCGGGGATCATGCGCGGCGTGGTCCTGGAGCGGGCCCAGCGGCTGGGCCTGGATTGCCGCGTCGCGGAGCTGAGGCGCGCGGATATTTTGGACGCCGAGGAGGTCTTTCTGACCAACAGCCTGATCGGTCTTTGGCCGGTGCGCCGGCTCGAGGACGCCGAATACGCCCCGGGACCCGTCACGCGGCGCATCCAGGAGGCGATCCGCGATGTTTGCTGTCATGGCGAAGATTAAACCGCTGCTCATTGCGCTGGCGCTGCCCATCGCCGCCGGCGGCCTCTACCTCCTTTGGGCCTGGTGGCACCCCCTGCACCCCGGCGACGAGACGTATACGCTCAGGCCCGGGATGTCGCTGCGCGCGTTCGCCCAGGAGTTGCGCGCGCGCCGCGCGATTCCCGAAACGTCGTCGTTCGTACTACTCGCCTACCTCTCGGGCCATGCGCGCGATTTCAAAGCCGGCGAGTACCGGTTCCGCGATGGCATCGCGGAGACGGAGCTGCTCGATCAGGTCGTGGCGGGCCGGGTGGTGGAGTACCCGCTGATACTCGTGGAGGGCTGGACCTTCAGACAGTTCCTTCAGGCCCTGGCGAACGCGCCCAAGCTCAATCACACCCTCGCGGGGCTTACGCCCGCGCAGATCATGGAGCGGCTCGGGCGCCCGGGCGAGCATCCCGAGGGCCGGTTCTACCCGGATACGTACAATTATTCGAGCGGCCACACCGATCTGACGATTCTCGCGCGCGCCTACAACAAGATGCAGACGCGCCTGCGGCAGGAGTGGGACGGTCGCGCGGCGGACCTGCCGTTCAAGAGTCCGGACGCGGCGCTTATCCTCGCCTCGATCGTGGAGAAGGAGACCGGGCGGCCCGAGGAACGCCCCCTGATCGCCGGCGTCTTCATTAACCGTCTGCGCAAACACATCCGGTTACAGACCGACCCCACGGTGATCTACGGCCTCGGCGAAAAATTCGACGGCAACCTGCGCCTCCGGGACTTGAAAGCCGACACGCCGTACAATACCTACATCCGCGCGGGGCTCCCGCCGACGCCGATCGCGATGCCCGGGGGCGAGGCGCTGCGCGCCGTGCTGCACCCTGCGGTCACGCGGGCGCTTTACTTCGTTTCCCGCGGCGACGGCAGTCACGTCTTTTCCGAGACCCTGCATGACCACAACGACGCCGTGATCAAATACCAGTTGCGCGGAAAGCCCCGGGCGTTTTCGTCGAATGCCGCACCGGAGCGGAACAGGTAGACCCATGCGCGGCCGGCTATTTATTACGCTGGAGGGCGGAGAAGGCGCGGGCAAGACCACGAGCCTCGGCTTGGTACGCGAGTGGCTGCAACAGGTCGGACACGAGGTCGTGGTTACGCGCGAGCCGGGTGGGACGGAGCTGGGTGAACGCATCCGCGAGTTGCTCCTGCACCGCCAGGAACTGGCGATTTCCACCGAGACCGAGGTGCTGCTCATGTTCGCCGCGCGCGCCGAGCACCTCGCGCGCGTCATCCAGCCGGCGCTGGCGGCGGGCAAGACCGTGCTCTGCGACCGCTTCACCGACGCCACCTACGCCTACCAGGGCGGCGGACGCGGCGTTTCGGAGGCGCGCATCGCCGCGCTCGAGTCCTGGGTGCAGGGCGATCTGCGCCCCGACCTGACGTTGCTGCTCGATGTACCCGTGGACCTCGGGCGGGAACGCGCGGCGAGCGCGCGCGCGCCGGACCGGTTCGAGCGCGAGCCCGACCGCTTCTTCGAGCGCGTGCGCGCGACCTATCTCGCGCGCGCGGCGCGCGAGCCGGGCCGTATCCGGGTGATCGATGCGGGCCGCAAGCCCGAAGAGGTCGCGCGCGCGATCGCCGCGATCCTGCACGAGGTGGTGCATGCCGCAGGATGAGCTGAGCGCCTCCACCCCAGCGCGCCGCGGCGCGCCCGAGATCTATCCCTGGCATGCCGAGGTCTGGGCGCAGATGACACGCCGCCTCGATCGGCTGCCGCACGCGCTGCTCCTTTACGGCCAGCCCGGGCTCGGCAAGCTCGCGTTCGCGCTGCGCCTGGCGCGCCGGCTGCTGTGCGCCCAGGCAGACGCGGCGCACGAGGCCTGCGGGGCGTGCCAGAGTTGTCGGTTGTTCGCCGCCGGCAACCATCCCGATTTTTCCCTGGTCGAGCCGCAGGAAGACAGCGTGGTGATCAAGATCGAGCAGGTGCAGGCCCTGCGTGGATTTCTCGCGCTGCGCCCACACACCGCGGCGCGCAAGGTCGTCGTGCTCGCACCCGCCGAGGCGATGAACGCGCACGCTGCCAACAGTTTGTTGAAGCAGCTTGAGGAGCCGCCGCTCGGAAGCACGATGATGCTGGTGACGAGCATGCCCGCGCGCCTGCCCCTCACCGTGCGCAGCCGGTGCACGCGGTTTCTGTTTCGCGCGCCGCCGCGCCCCGAGGCGCTCGGCTGGCTCGAAGGCCGGGCGCAGGACGCGGTATCGCTCCTCGACGCCGCGGGCGGGGCCCCGCTGCGCGCCATCGAGCTCGAGCGCAACGGATTTCCGGCCCAGCGCGCCAAGCTGCTCGGGGATGTCGAGGCCTTGAGCGCGGGGCGGGAGTCGCCGGTTGCCTGCGCGGCGCGCTGGAAAAGCATGGGAGCCGAAAACTGCCTGAACTGGCTGCATGGCCTGATCGCGGATCTCGCGAAGGCGGCGCTCGTGCCGGCCGCCGCGCTCGCCAACCCCGAAGCCGGGGCGCGCTTGCAACCACTCTTAAAAGGATTACACTCTAAAGCACTGCTTCGGTTCCTCGATCTGGTCGCCGAATCCCGCCGTATGCTCGGCACGCCGTTGGACGAACAATTGCTGCTCGAGGACCTGCTGATACGCTGGTGCCGTCTCACAAAAAAATTACATTGAAGCCATGACCGATCTGAAACCCGGCGCGCCCAGACCGGCGCTCAAACCCCTGTCCCCCATGCCGGCGGCGCGGCCCGGTGTGCTGTCGCTTACGATCAAGGACAAGAACGCGCTCTACGCCGCTTACATGCCGTTCGTGAAGGGCGGCGGGATCTTCGTGCCCAGCAACCGTCCGTACAAGCTGGGCGACGAGGTGTTCATGCTGCTCAGCCTCATGGAGAGCAGGGAGAAGATTCCGGTCGCCGGTCACGTCGTGTGGGTCACGCCACCCGGCGCCCAGGGCGCCCGCACCGCCGGCATCGGCATCCAGTTCAGCGAGAAAGATTCGGGTGTGGCGCGGTCCAAGATCGAAACCCTGCTCGCGGGCGCGCTCGGTTCGGACCGACCCACGCATACGATGTGACCCGTGCTCGAGCTCGTCGACTCCCACTGCCACCTCAACTTCGAACCCCTCAAAGCCGATCTCGAAAACGTCCTGCAGCGCGCCCGTGACGGCGGGGTAGGGCATCTCCTGTGCGTGGCCACCACGCTTGAAGCTTTTCCCGAGGTTCGCGCCCTCGCGCACACCCATGCGCAGGTGTTCGCCTCCGTCGGCGTGCATCCGAACGAACGCGAAGGCCGCGAGCCGGTTGTCGAGGAGTTGGCTGAACTGGGTAACGATCCGCGCGTGGTCGCGATCGGCGAGACCGGTCTCGATTATTATCGCTTGCAGGGGGATTCGGGCTGGCAGCAGGAACGCTTTCGCCGGCACATCCGCGCCGCCAGGGCCTGCGGCCGGCCGCTCATCGTTCACACCCGCGAGGCGGCCGCCGACACGCTGCGCATCCTGCGCGAGGAGCGGGCGACGGAGGCGGGCGGCGTGATGCACTGTTTTACCGAGAGCTGGGAGATCGCCCACGCCGCGCTCGATCTCGGGTTTTACATCTCCTTCTCCGGCATCTTAACCTTCGCCAGCGCCGCGGCCCTGCGTGCGGTGGCCAAACAGGTGCCGGACGACCGATTGCTGATCGAGACCGATGCGCCTTATCTTGCCCCCGTGCCGCACCGCGGCCGGGTCAACGAGCCGGCGTTCGTGCGTCACGTCGCGGAACAGTTGGCGACACTGCGCG
>MFSU01000035.1:3323-4590 GCA_001785115.1 Candidatus Muproteobacteria bacterium RBG_16_65_34 | reverse complement strand
AACAGTTGGCGACGCTGCGCGCGACCACACCCGAGCGCCTCGCGGAACAGACCACGCGCAATTTTTTCGCGCTCTTCCGGCACGCCCGACCCGCGGCGCGCACCCAAGTTCGCCAGGCGGGCCAGGAGGCGCCGCCAGCACACTTCGCATAATGTATATTATGTTAAATAGTAACGATGGCAGGTAACGGCCCGTACCTGCGTCGCCCTTCTCTTTGTCTTTAAAATGTAAAGGTAGTGGCGCGTATTGGTGCCCGGGGCCGGAATCGAACCGGCACGGAGGTTGTCCTCCAACGGATTTTAAGTCCGTTGCGTCTACCTGTTCCGCCACCCGGGCATGATGGTCACTGGCGGGAGCGCAAGGGAAGATCGCCCGCTGTCCGTGCCTTGATGTCGCGTATCTTCACGCCGCCTGCTTTACGCTCGCCTTTGCATCCTCAAGACTGATCGAAACACGCTTGCCGACGGCTGCGGCGGCACGCTGAACGGTTTCAAGCAGGACTTTATCGTTGTCCGGGTCAAGAAGACGGTCAAGTTGGCTGCGGCTTGTCCCCATGCGCTTCGCCATTTCAAGCTTGGTGATGCCCTTCGCTTTCATCTCGGCGGCAATTTGCCATGCCAGCACGCGTTTAATAGCCTTGGTGGTGATTTCCTCGAAAGTACCCTCTTTCCTCAAGAAGTCTTCGAAGGAAGAACCAATGTGTTTCTTGCTCATCGCTCTACCTCTTTCTTGCGTTTCGTTGCAAGGTCCAAATCGCTGTCCGGGGTCTTCTCGGTCTTCTTCAACATTCCATGCAGGAACACGAGCTGGCCGCGGCGGATACAGAAGAAGACGCGCGCAATGCGTCCGCCTGGCAGTGAGCTCCTCACCTCCCATAAACCTCGTCGCCCCGCGATGGAGCGGCATATCGGCATTCCCACCGGCCAACCGTATTCGACGGTGGCGATGTCGAGGCCGATGATGCGACGGTCCTCGTCAGGCAAGTCCTTGAGCCACGCCCTCACCGGCTCGGTTCCCGAACCGGTGCGATAAAATACCGCCGGAATTCTTTTTGTTTTACGCTCCGCCACGCTGTACCCTACGTGATACAGTGTACCTAGAGAGGTACATTCGGTCAAGAATACCTGTTCGCGTCGCTATTGATCGCCCGGAACGATCCGCGCTACGCCCGACACCCACGGGCACTCGATGCAGGAACGCGACGACAAACGGCGCCGCCGCGAAGATCGCCGCCTTGCTCAGTGGTAGCAAAACGGTAGCAACTTCG
>MFSU01000035.1:0-3311 GCA_001785115.1 Candidatus Muproteobacteria bacterium RBG_16_65_34 | reverse complement strand
AGCCTCGCAAGTCATTGAAAAGATGGAGGCTGGGGTCGGAATCGAACCGGCGTACACGGCTTTGCAGGCCGCTGCATGACCACTCTGCCACCCAGCCGCGATTGGGAACAAAGATAAAAAAAAGGAGAGGTCGGCGCCTCCCCTTTGGGTATCTGGAGCGGGAAAGGAGGCTCGAACTCCCGACCTTAACCTTGGCAAGGTTACGCTCTACCAACTGAGCTATTCCCGCGTGCGAAGCGACATTATAAGGACCGGCCGCGCGCTGTCAAACTCACGGCTTCGGCGGGCTACCGGGCTCCCGAAGGCTCGGCCAGGCGGCCTTGAGATAGATCATCATGGACCACAGGGTGAGTCCCGCCGCCAGGTAAAGCAGCAGCTCCCCGACTCGAAATACCGGTAGGCCCGCGATCGGCTCGCGCCAGATCAGAAACGGGATCGCCACCATCTGCGAGCCCGTCTTGACCTTGCCGACGAGCGAGACCGCCACGTGCGAGCCCCGCCCGAGCCCCGCCATCCACTCCCGCAGCGCCGACACCGCGATCTCGCGTCCCAGGATCACCAGGATCACAAACGCGAACAGGCGCCCATCCAGCACGTGCGGCAGGACCTGTGGATCGGCCAGCAGCATGACCAGGGCCGCGGCCACCATGAGCTTGTCCGCGACCGGGTCGAGAAACGCCCCGAACGCCGAAAACTGCTGGAGCCGGCGCGCGAGATAACCGTCGAGCCAGTCGGTGAGCGCCGCGAGCGCGAACAGGCCGGTGGCCAGCATGTGCGCCCACGCATACGGCAGGTAATAGGCCAGCACGAACAGCGGGATCAGGACGAGCCGCAACAGCGTGAGCAAATTCGGTATGTTCCACATCGATTCATGGTTCCTGCGCGTGGAAGGCGTCGTAGATGCGCTGGGCGAGCTCGCGGCTGATGCCCGGCGCTTGCGCCAGGGCCTCGACCCCGGCGCGCGCTACCTCGCGCAATCCCCCGAAGTTCTTGAGCAGCGCCTGTCGGCGCCGGTCGCCGATGCCGCGAATGCTCTCGAGCACCGATGTGGTGCGCGCCTTCCCCCGCCGCTGGCGGTGGGCGGTGATGGCGAACCGGTGCGCCTCGTCGCGGATCTGCTGGATCAGATGCAGCGCCCCCGAGTGCGCGGGAAGTATAGTGGGCTGCCGACCGCCGGACAAGAAAAGCCGCTCTTTGCCGGGTTTGCGCTCCGCGCCCTTGGCGATCGCGATCAGACGCACGCCCTCGATCTGAAGCTCCTGCATGACCGACTCGGCCACCGCGAGCTGCCCCTTGCCGCCGTCGACGATGATCAGATCTGGTAATCTTGCTGCCAGGCGTCCCTGCCGCGACGCCAATTCATTCTGAAAACCCCGGCCTGGACCTCCTTGTCCAGGCGCTCGCCGGCCCGAACGTCCACTGGACGTTCGGGAAGTCTCCGGCTCGCCCTCGCCTTCTTTCACCCGGCGGTAGCGGCGCGTGAGCGTCTGCGCGAGCGCCGCGTAATCGTCGCCGGGCGCGACCCCCTCGATGTTGAAGCGGCGGTAGTCGGATTTGACCGGGCCGTTCTGGTCGAACACCACGCACGAGGCGACCGTCGCCTCGCCCAGGGTGTGGCTGATGTCGAAGCATTCGAGACGCTCCGGCAGCGCCTCGAGCGCCAGCGTCTGGTGCAGCTCCTCGAACCGTTCGGCGAGCGAGAGCTTGCTCGTAAGCCAGCGGCGCAGATGCTCGGTGGCGTTGATCTCGGCCATCTTCACCCAGCGCCTGGGCGTACCGCGGCTCGCCCTGGCGATGACGATCTTCCGCCCCGCCTGTTCGCCGAACACCGCCGCGAGCACCCCCAGACCCGGCGCCGCGTGGCTGAGATAGATCCGCGGCGGGATGGTCTTCCCGAGGTAATACTGCGGCAGGAACGCCGCCAGGACCTCCGCGGGCGAGGATTCGGCGCCGATCTTGGGGTAGAACGTCCGGCTGCCCAGATTGGCGCCGTTGCGGATGAAGGTCACCTCGACGCAGGCGGTATCCTGCCGCAGCGCGCAGGCCAGCGCGTCGGCATCGCCGCTTTCGCCGATGACATACTGCTTTTCCTGCATCCGCTTCAAGGTCGCGATGCGATCGCGGTAAAGCGCCGCGAGCTCGTAATCCCGGCGCTCGGACGCCGCCTCCATTTGCTTCACCAGGTCATCGATCACGGTCCGGCTGCGGCCTTCCAGGAACAGGATCGCGTGCTCCACGTCCTGCCGGTAACGGCCGCGGTCGATGAGGCCGACGCAGGGGGCGGAGCAGCGCTTGATCTGGTACTGCAGGCAGGGGCGCGAGCGATTCCTGAAAAACGAATCCTCGCACTGGCGCACGAGGAATATCTTCTGCATGAGGTTCAGGCTCTCACGCACGGCGGCGGCCGAAGGGTACGGCCCGAAGTAGCGCCCCGTGTCGCGCCTGGCGCCGCGGTGAAAGCCGATGCGCGGGAACTCCGGCCCCTGCGCGACGAAGATATAGGGGTAGCTCTTGTCGTCGCGCAGCAGGATATTGAACGGTGGGTGCAGCGTTTTGATGAGGTTGTTCTCGAGGAGCAGCGCCTCGTTCTCGGTGTGCGTGACCGTCACCTCGACCGCGACGATGTGGCTCGCGAGGGCCTGCACCTTGGGCGCGAGCCCGGAACGCCGGAAGTACGATGCGACGCGTTTGCGCAGGTTCCGCGCCTTGCCGACGTAGAGCACCTCCCGGCCCGCGTCCAGCATGCGGTAGATGCCGGGCGCGGTCGGAAGATTCGCGATCAGGCTCTTGGCGTCGAGCATGTCAGGCATCGATCAAGGCGCGCGCCTTCTTGAGTACGGCACGGAACATGGGCGGCGTGAGTCGCCCGGTCTGGGTGTTGTAGCGGCTGCAGTGATACGAATCGAGCAGGTGTCTATCCTCCGGCAGGCGGTGGTGCGCGCCGTGCCGGAACCGGTGCGCCGAGGCCTTGAGGCCGAGCGCCTTCAAGACGGCGGCGTGCGCGATGACCCCGAGCGCCAGCACTACCGCCCCGCGCGCGAGCGCCTGGAGCTCGCGCTTGAGATAAACGTTGCACGTTGCAATCTCGGCGGGCAGCGGCTTGTTGTGCGGCGGCAGACACTTGACCGCGTTCGTGATGCGGCAGCCCTTGAGTCTCAGCCCGTCGTCGGCGGAGACGGATTCGGGGCGCTCGGCAAGGCCGAAGCCGTAAAGCGACTGATACAGCAAAATGCCGGCGTGGTCTCCGGTGAACGGCCGCCCGGTGCGGTTGGCGCCGTGCAGCCCCGGTGCGAGCCCCACGATGAGCAGGC
>MFSU01000034.1:1548-19337 GCA_001785115.1 Candidatus Muproteobacteria bacterium RBG_16_65_34 | reverse complement strand
GCCCTCCTTCTGGATGTTGGCGTGCACCCGCTCGCTGATGTGGCGCGACCGGAGGTCGTCCTTCGCCTCCGCCGGCCAGGTCGCGATCAGGTAGAAATTGAGCGCCGGGCGGCAGCTCGGGCAGCCGTCGGGCGTCTTCCATTTCAGCGCCGCGAACACCGCGTCCATGCTCGTGAGACGGCGCTCGCGGATGTGGCCGCGCACCTCGTCATGGGTGTAGTCGGTGCACTTGCACAGCGGCTTCTCCCTGGGCGCCGCGGAGTAGTCGCCGCCGAGCGTCATCGCCAGGATCTGCTCCACCAGCCCGGTGCAGGAGCCGCAGGAGGAGGAGGCCTTGGTGTGGGCGCGCACCTCCTCGAGCGTGAAGAGCTTCTTCGCGTGGATCGCCCCGACGATCGCGCCCTTGGTGACGCCGTTGCAGCCGCAGACCTCGGTCGCGTCGCTCATGGCCGCGACGGCGTTGACGCCGCCGTGGCCCGAGTCGCCCAGGTGCGCCTGGCCGTAGAGCAGCCGCTTGCGCAGGCCGCCGATGTCGCTGCCTTCGCGCATGAGCTGGAAGTACCACGGGCCGTCCAGGGTATCGCCCACCAGTACCGCGCCGCGGATGCGGTTATTCTGGATGACGAGCTTTTTGTAGACGCCACTGGCGGCGTCTTGCAGCACGATGGATTCGGTCTTGTCGCCGCCGGCGAAATCGCCGGCGGAGAAGACGTCGATCCCCGTGACCTTGAGCCGGTTCGAGGTCATCGAGCCCTGGTAGCGGCGGAAACCGATCTGGGCCAGATGGTTGGCGCAGACCTTGGCTTGCTCGAAGAGCGGCGCCACCAGCCCGTAGGTCCGGCCGCGGTGCTGCGCGCACTCGCCGACGGCGTAGATGCTCGGGTCGAAGGTCTGGAGCGTGTCGTTCACCACGACGCCGCGCTCATAGTAGATGCCGGCGTGCTTCGCGAGCGCGATGTTCGGGCGGATGCCGACCGCCATGACCACGAGATCGGCGGTGATCTCGCGCCCGTCCTTGAAGCGCACGCCCTGGACGCGTTTCTTGCCGATGATCTCCTGCGTTTCGGCGCCGAGCAAAAACCGGATGCCGCGCTGCGTGAGCGATTGCTCGAGCATCCCGCCGGCCGCCGCATCGAGCTGCTTCTCCATGAGCGTATCCATGAGGTGTACGACCGTCACGACCATGCCGCGTTTGAGGAGCCCATGCGCGGCCTCGAGCCCGAGCAGTCCGCCGCCGATGACGACCGCATGGCGGTGCCGTTGTGCCGCCTCGACCATGCCGCGCACGTCCGCGATGTCGCGGAACGTGGCGACACCCGGCAGATCGCTCCCGGGTACGGGCAGGATGACGGGGCTCGAGCCGGTGGCGAGCAGCAGCCGGTCGTACGGGGCGGCGGTGCCGTCGCGGGCGACTACCGTTCTTTGCCTGCGGTCGATCTCAACGACCTCCTTGCCCTGGTGCAGCGTGACCCCGTGCTGCGCGTACCAGGCCGCGTCGTTGAGCATGATGTCCTGGAGGCCCTTCTCGCCCGCGAGCACGGAGGAGAGCAGGATGCGGTTGTAGTTGCCGCAGGGTTCCGTGCCGAAGACCGTGATGTGATAGAGATCGGGCGCGATGCCCAGAAGCTCTTCGAGCGTGCGCACGCCGGCCATGCCGTTGCCGACCAGCACCAATTTTTCCTGCGCCATGATTCCCCGCGGGTGTTTCGGTGGTGTATGTGCGAGCTATAGCAATCGCCGTGCCACCCGCGGGTGCGCGCGGGTTACCGCGTAAGGCCTTGAAATGGGGATATTATTTTGTCGGGTCCGGTGCGGATGCCGGAACGAAACGCACGATGCGGGTGCGTGCGCGGCTGCGGTGCACTATTTCAGACGGCCGAAACGCTAAATGGAACGCGACCGGCCGGCGCCTTTGCGCGCCGCCGGTCTTGCGGTTGCCGATGGCGGCCGATGTCCCCGCAGGACCGCCAGCAGTTCGTCGTAATTCGCGAACGGCAGCGGGCGCTTCTCGCCGACGATTTCCACGACGCCGGATACCCGCCGAGGGTCCAGGGTGTCGCGACGGTAGATGCGTACGATATAGGTGTCCGTATCCATATCCATAGAGTCGGTTAAAAGGTTTCTTAAAATTCACCACAGAGAGCACAGAGGACACAGAGGGATTCGGGTTTTGAGAATTAGACCCGTTTTTCTCTGTGCCCTCTGTGCTCTCCGTGGTTAAAAGTCTTATATCTTATCGGTCTCACGCGCAGCGCCTGGCCAAAGGAATCCCGGGCGCCGGCTTCGGGTGCCGTGCGGTCATTGGCTTGAGGATCGAGGCCGGCGAGCCCATGGCCGGTTCGCCGGATTCGTCGCCGCCAACGGTTTGCCGCGGCGGTCGGTGGCGCGCGGTGGGCATGCGGCCCAGCACGATGCGGCCGTCCTCGATCCGCAGACAGCCCTCGCGGGTCAGGTCTCTGAAGATGCGGTTCACCATCTCGCGCGAGGCGCCCACCATATTGGCGATTTCCTGCTGGGTGACGCGGCCCGCGATGACGTGCTCGCCGTTTACGGGCGTGGCGAGCTCGGTCAAGGCGTGAAGGACGCGGTCGTAGACGTCCATCAGCGCGAGGTTCTTGAGCTTCTGGTTCGTCAGCCGCAGGCGCCGGCACAGGTCGTGCATCAGCCTGAAGGCGAGGTCGGGGTTTTCCTTGAGGCGGGCGCGGAAACCGGCGCGCGACAAGACGAAGCACTCGGCGTCGGTCACGGCGGTCACGCTCGCGGCGTGGGGCTCGTTGTCGACGAGCGCCATCTCGCCGACGAGGTCGCCGGGGTCCAGGATGGAAAGCGTCAGCTCCCTGCCCTCGGCGTTATGGAGACAGGCCTTGAGCCTGCCCTTGAGGACGATGTAGAGCGCGTCGTCCTTCGATCCCTCCTGCACGATCAGCGCGTCTTTCGGATAGGTCCGGCACGAGCCCGAAGCCGCGATCGCTCCGAGGAAAGGCGCCGGCAGGCCGGCGAACATCGGTACATCCCGCAGCCAGGCGTTTATGGCCGCGGCCTTCCCGCCGTTCGACACCGGTTCGGGTTGGGCATAAGGCGTAAGCGACATGGGGTTTTCTCCGCGCTGATTTGAGACGCGGATAAGCCTACCGCGGGCGAACTTACGGATGGCTTACAGGCCGGGCGCGGCGCGAAACGCCGGGGCGTGGGGGTTCCCGAGGGGGTCGGGCGCTCAGTCCGGTCGCAGCGAGCGATGGATCGTTTCGGTTTCGGCCGACGGCGCGACCCCGAGCACCGCAGCCAGCGTCTGGCGGCAGCGCCGATAGACGGCGAGGGCCTCGGCGGGGCGGCGCAGCGTCCGATAGCCGATCATGAGGCGCTGATAGAACTCCTCGGCGAGATTGTCGACCTCGAGGCCGCGCTGGTAGCCATCGATCGCCTTGTCCCAGTGGTCCGTCTGCTCCCAGTGCCGGCAGGCCTCGCGCAGCAGTCGTATGAATTTGGAACGCAGCCGCTCCCGCAGCGACAGCGCCCAGGCCTGCTCGCTGTCCTGGCCGAGGAACGGGCCCTGGTAGAAGCCGAGGATGCGGTCGGTGAGCCGCGCGATCGCCGCATCGTCCCGTGCCGCGGGCGGCTGCTTGAGCGCCGTGTCCAGATCGCCGAACAACCGCTCCAGGGCCCAGACGTCGACCCAGACATAACGCGGGTCGAGGGACAGCCGCCGGTCCTTGAGCGCGAGCGCATGCTCGTGATCCAGGAGCTTGCGCAGCCGGTGGACGGTGACCTCCAGGGTCCGCCGCGCGACGTCAGCCTCGGCGTCGGGCCACAGCGCCTCGGTCAGCTTCTCTTCGCTTACGTCGCGCCCGCCGAGGGCGATCAGCGCCCGAAGCAACATCAAGGGTTTGCGCTGCGCCTTGACCTCGAAGTGCAACGGCCTGTCGTCCTGAACGAGCGTGAAGCGCCCGAGCGTGTGGATCTTTATATCCCACGGCCAGTTCTTGAGCACCGCGGCCGATGCCGGCGCCGTGAGACAGCGGGTCCGGATCAGTCGCTGCACATACTCGTCCTCGACATTGTGCTCGAGCGCGGCCGCGCACAGGCGCGCCATCACCTCCGGGCGCCAGCCGAAGATGTTCATATACCCCTGGTTGCGCCCGAGCGCCATGGCGCGCGCGAGTGGCGCGAGGCCGTCGTGCTTGCGCCCCGCATCCAGGGCGAGTTGCGCCTCGGTCAGAAGACACATGAACTCGGAGATGCGGTTGCCGGTGCGCTCGGTGATGGCGCATGCCCGCGCAAGCTCCGCCAAGGCCTGTTTCTCTTCGCCGCGCGCGTGCAGTATCTGGGCCAGCAACACATGGCCGCGCTCCTCGAGCGTCACCGATCCCGCTTCGATCGCCAGGCGCAGGGAATTCTCCATGTGCAACTGGGCGTTGCCGATGTCCTGACGCAGGAGCGCGAGCCAGGCGTTGCAGTAGTGGTAGATGCATACATCGACGCGCCGCGACTCATCCAGCGCGGCGGCCGTAGACCTTATTAACTCTTCGGCGCGGGAGAGATCGCCTACGCTCAAGGCGATGCTCGCGCCCTGTTCCAGCAGCACCGCGTTCCAGATCGTTACGCCCGTGGCCTTCGAGGTCTCGAGCCCGGCGTTTACCGCGGTGAGATCGGCTTGGCAGCCGGTGGCATGCACCCCGTAGATCGCTTCCATGACGTGGCGCACGATCCGCAGTAGCGGCGAGAGCTCGTGGTCTTGCGCCGCGCGCCGCAGATTCTGCACGGCGAGCCCGGCCTTGGCGTGGTCTCCGGTCCACATGTAGTAGAGGGCCAGATAGGCCATGGTGAAGATGCGCAGATTCAGGTTGGCGCTCTTGCGCGTCAGCGTCTCGGCGCGCGCGACCCATTCGTGAACCTGCGGGTGGTGCAGTTGGCGGAACAGCAGCGCGGTGGACATCGCCTGCGTGACGCGGTCCTCGATCTCGGGCGAGGGGAACGCCGGGTCTTCGGCGAGCAGCGCATCGAGTGTGGCGATCCAGTGATCGAGCAGCGTGAGCTCGGCGTAGCCGTGGACGATGGAATCGACGACGCCGCACCAGGCGAGCAGCATGCCGAGGCGATCGCGCGCCTCCCGAAACAGCGCGAACGCCCGCTCGAAGAAGCGCCGGCCCTCGGGCGGATTGAACGGAAAGCGGCAGACCCCCGACCAGTACAGCAGCCAGGGCGATTTTTCGAGATAGCCCGCGGGCAGGGCGCCGAGCCACTCCATAAGCGTCTGGGTCCGGCCCTGCGCCACCATGGTCTGGGCGTTTTTTCGAATCAGGCCGGCGATGCCCTCCCAGTCGTCGGCCTGGCGCAGCAGACCCACGGCGTCCTCGGTGTGTCCGGTTTCCTCCAGCGCCGCGGCGGCGCTCTGATATATCCGCATCAGGCGCGCGGGGGAGAAGGCGCTGCGCGCGCGCGTCAGGAGAAACTTGCGGAACAGCGGGTGATACTGATAGACCGGTTCGGTCTCGGCGTGCTTCAGCGTGAAGTAATTATCGCGCGCCAGTTTCTCCAGGACGCGGCCGGAACGGTGCTCGCCGGATAACTGCGCCACCATGCCGGCGGTCATCTTGGGGAGAAAGGCCGAGAGCATCAGCAGCTCCTGGGTCGGTGCGTCCGTTTTCACGAATATTTCTTCGGCGAAATAATCGAACAGCGCGCCGGGCGGCGTCGTATCCGCCGGCAGGGGAAGCGGGTTGTCGTTTTTCCCGCGTTCCAGCATGAGCACGAGACCGGCGGCCCACCCCTGGGTCAGGTCATAGAGTTGGCGCGCGGCGGTCCTGGGCTGCCGGTTATGGCCGCGGTGCCGGGCGAGGCCCTCAGACTCCTGGGGCGTCAGCCTGAGCTCCTCCCATCCCAGCACTTCGAAGGCGTTGCCGGCCTGGAAGCGCGCATACGCCGCCGGCGGCTCGCTGCGGCTCAACACGATGACGCGCCCGCCGTTCGGAAGGTATTCCAGGCCGTCGCGGATCAGCGCGTGCACCCTGGAATCCTCGGGCAGCTCCTGGTAGTTGTCGAGGACGATCGCAAACGGCGGTTTCAGGCGCGCGTAGAGCTCCTGAAAGAAATGGCGGGTGAAGATGTCGAGACCCTTGCGGTATTCGGGCGTGAGGTGCGGCAGCGGTCTGCGTCGCTGCGGGGCGGCTGTTTTCGCCGCCATCCCCAGATAGTGAAAGAACGTGGCGGGGTCGGCGTCGCCGGCATCGATCTGGTACCACAGGTTTCGGAGGCGGCGGCGCTGGAGGTAACTGGCGGCGAGGGTGGTCTTGCCCGCGCCCGGCGGTCCCGCAATCCAGACGACCTTCCTCTTTTGGCCGCGGTCCAGCCGCTGGAACAAGCGTGTGCGTTGCAACACCTCCGGCAATTCCGGACGGGTGATTTTGGCGAGCGCCGGCGAATTCTTTTTGGGGCTGCGTTTTCGTTGCGGTTTCATCGGTTATGTCAGCATAGGCTGATCCAGCCCCTATCCCGCAAGGCTATTCTGAACCCAGGCCGTCTCGCTGGCAACGGCGCGAGGAGTTAGGGGGTGAGGGGTAATGGGTAATGGGTGCAAGCCGATAGCTGATAGCCGATGGCTAAAAGCTAGAGGCTAATAGCTAATAGCTGACCGCTCTATTGTGACGACTCGAGTACATGGCGTGCGCAGACAAGTCCGCTGCGGACCGCGCCTTCGAGGGTGCTCGGATAGCCGGTCGCGGTGTAGTCGCCCGCCAGCCAGAGCCCTTTGACCGGCGTGACCGGGCCGGGCCGGCAGGCATCCACGCCGGGGGTCGCGGCGAAGGTCGCGTGCTTTTCGCGGATGAGCTTGATTGTGAGCGGCCGGGGCCAGGCGGGATAGAGCCGCGCGATCTCGGCGACGATGCGCTCCGTGAGCGCTTCGCGCGCAAGCCGCATGTGCGGGCCGGGTCCGCTGATGACGGCCGCGATCAGCCCGGCGCGGCCCGAGAGTCTGCCGTGATCGAAGAGCCACTGTACGGTGGCGTCCAACGCGCCGACGAACTCCCGCCCGAGCGTGACGTGCTCGGGGTAGCGCAGGTAGGCGGTGCAGATCGGCTGCGCGCCGAGTCCGTCCAGCCCGGCCGCGATCGGCGCCAGTTCTGCGTGGCCGTGCAGCAATTGCGCCGCCGCCTGCGGCGCGACGGCGAGGACGACGTGCGTTGCCGCGAGCGTCGCGTTGCGCAGCCCGACGCCCGCGACCGCGCCGCCGCGGACGTGAAGCGCCAGCGCGCGCGCACCCAGACGCACGGCGCCGCCGCGCTGCTCGATGTAGTCCATCGCCGGGCGGGGGAGGCAGGCGCCGAGGTCGGCGCAGGGGATCAGAAAATCCGAATCGCGGCGCGCCCCGAAGAAGGCATCGCGGATCACCCGCAGAAAAATTCTTGTCGAGGCCTGCGCCACGGGTACATTAAGCGCGGCGAGACACAGCGGCTGCCAGAGCGCGCGGGTCAGCGCGGGAGGCTGTCCGCACGCGTGGAGATAGTCCGCCAGCGGGACATCGGGCGCGCATTCAAAGCGGTCGCGACGGGCGCGGGCGACGAAGCGCAGCGCCGCCAGGCGCTCGAAGAGCGTAAGCCCGGTTGCGGTGAGCAGGCCCGAAAGCAGGTTGAGCGGCGCGGGCAGCGATGGAGCGGTCAGGCGGACATCGGCGCCCGCGGCGTCGCGCAGCACCAGCTCGAGCGGCAGGCGGCGAAAGACGCTCGACTCGGCCACGCCGAGCGTCTGCAAGATGCGCAACAAGCTGCGATAGGCCCCGAGCAGGATATGCTGGCCGTTGTCGAGGTGAAGATCGTCGAACGGCGTCATGCGGGCGCGCCCGCCGGGCTGGCGCGCGGCCTCGAGCACCGTGGGCTTGAGGCCGTGTCGGGCGAGCTCGACCGCGGCGGTGAGTCCGGCCCAGCCGCCCCCGACGATCACCACCGCGGCGCGCCCGCCCGCGGCCGGGGCCCGGCGCGCGCTCGATTCCGCTTCCGGCAAAAATGTCATGCGGCCCGCGCCGCGCGCCGGGCGCGGCGGCGCTCGCGCCGATAGGCCGTCCAGGCGAGCCACAACTTGCGCAGCGGCGTGAGCAGGACCTTGCGGTCGAGCACCCGATAGCCGTCGTGGCGGATCTCCTCCAGCGTCGCGCGGTAGATCTGCGCCATGATGAGGCCGGGCAGTTGCCGCGCGCGGTCGACCTCCGGCAGCGCGTCCTCGGCCTTGCGGTAGTAGCTGAGCGCGCGCTCGGCCTCGAAGGCGAGCAGGTTTTTGAAATTCTCCGTCTCGCGCCCGTTCAGGATATCGGCCGCGGAAACATCGAAGCGCTCGAGGTCCTCGGCCGGAAGGTAGATCCGGTTGCGGCGCGCGTCTTCGCCGACGTCGCGGATGATATTCGTGAGCTGAAACGCAATGCCGAGATCCGCGGCGTAGGCGCGTGTGCCGGGATCGCGGTAGCCGAAGATCGCCGCCGACAAAAGCCCCACGACCGAGGCGACGCGATGGCAGTAGCGCCGCAACTCCTCGAACGTGCGGTAGCGCGCCGGGACGAGATCCATCTCCATGCCGGCGATGATTTCGAGGAACTGTTCCTGCGGCAGGCCGTAGGCCGCCGCCGCGGGGGCGAGCGCCCGCGTTACGGGATGCTCGGGACGGCCGGCGAAGGCGCGGTCAAGCTCCGCGCGCCACCAGTCGAGCTTGACGCGCGCCACACCCGGGTCCTGGCACTCGTCCACGACATCGTCCACCTCGCGGCAGAACGCGTAGAGCGCCGTGATCGCGCGGCGCTTCTCCGGTGGCAGGAACAGGAAACTATAGTAAAAGCTCGAGCCGCTGCCGCCGGCCTTTTTCTGGCAGTATTGTTCGGGAGTCATGTCGAGAGGCCGTGATTCGTGAAGCGTGATTCGTGACTCGTGAGATGTACAGACTTACGACCGACGACTCACGACTCACGACTCAGTGCTTTTGCAAATATTCTAACCCAATCCCCCGGCCCGAGGCGCGCCCCGCCGAGGAAGCCGCGCGCGTTCTGTTGCTGTAATTTATCCAATACCCGGTTCCCGCCCGCCAGGATCAGGCGCATTTCGAACCCGATACGCCCGGAAAGCGCGCGCCCGAGCGGCGCGCCCGCGCGCAGGAGTTCGCGGGCGCGGGCGATCTGGCGGTCTATCAGCGCCCGCCACGCGGGATCGCAGCGGCGCGCGCGAATATGGGATTCGTCCACGCCGGCGCGCCGCATCTCGTCCTGGGGGAGATAGATGCGGCCGCGGGCGTAGTCGCTTTCGATATCCTGCAGGAAGTTGATGAGCTGGAGCGCGGTGCAGATCGCGTCCGACGCCGCGCGGTTCGGCCCGGTGTCCGCACGGAACAATATAAGGAGCAGCCTTCCGATGGGGTTGGCGCTCAGACGGCAGTAGGCGCGCACCTCGCCAAAATCGGCGTAGCGCTTTTTCACGACGTCCTGGCGGAAGGCATTCAATAAGTCGTGAAACAGGCTAAGCGGCAGTTGCCGGCGCCGGATCGTGTCCGCGAGCGCGAGAAACTGCGGCTCGGCGGGCGCTTCGCCGCGGTCGAGCGCATCGAGGCGGCGCGCGTATTCATCGAGCAGCTCGAGCCGCTCCTCGTCCGCGCGGTTTCCCTCATCGGCGATGTCGTCGGCGGCGCGGGCGAAGGCGTAGATCGCGGCGACGGGCCGGCGCAGCGTGCGCGGAAGCCACAGGGAGGCGACCGGGAAGTTCTCGTAATGGCGGCGCGCGATCTCCCGGCACTGGCGGTGGGCGGCCTCTATTTCGGCGGACATGCTGGTATAATCCTTCGGCGATTTTCTAACGCCGTAGCGCGAGGAGCAAATGAAAAAATTTCTTTTCGGATTCGTCGTGGGCGCGCTGGTCGCCTTTCCGCTGGGCATCAACTTCGGCAAGGACCTGCCGCTGCTCAGTAACCCGTTTGCGGCCAAACCGGACATCCCGGACCGCGTGATCGAGCGCACCGGAAAGACGCTCGACGAGGCCAAAGAGGCGATCCACGAGGCGACCAAGCCGATGCAGGATAAGTTTAAGAAATAAGCCTATAGCCGATGGCCTATAGCCGATAGCCAAGACCACAGCCCCTTTTTTTTGCTAAAGGCTAAAGGCTATTGGCTATTGGCTATTGGCTACCGGCTGCGTTCATGACGCAAAGCTCGATTTACCTTCGTCGTTGACGCAGATGCGGTTGCGTCCGGCCTGCTTCGCGAGGTAGAGCCTCCGATCCGCGACTTGCAGCAGTTGCTCGATGCTGTCCACCGCGTCCCCGCAGTAGGAGGCGACCCCCATGCTCGCGGTGAGCGGCACGGGCTCGCCGGCGACGAGGAATCCCTCCTTTTCAATCGCCGCCCGGATGCGCTCGGCCAAGACCGCGGCACCCAGGCGGTTGGTGTTCGGCAGCAACAACGCGAATTCCTCCCCGCCGATGCGGGCCGCCGTGTCTTCCGCGCGTGTCATGGTGGTCAGGATGCGGGCGATGGCCGTGAGCGCGGTGTCCCCGATGTGATGTCCATGGGCGTCGTTGATGCGCTTGAAGTAGTCGACGTCGAGCAGCAGCACGGACAGGTCGGTGCGATGGCGCCGCGCGAGGGACAGGTTCTTCTCGCCCTCCCCGAAGAACGCGCGCCGGTTCTTGAGCCGCGTGAGCGGATCGGTGGCGGCCAACTCCTCCAGTGTCCCGCGGCTCACCTCCAGCTCACGGATCGTGCGCGCGAGCTTGTAATGCACGTTGACCCGGGCCAGCAACTCCGCTTCGTCGATCGGCTTGTTGACAAAATCGTTCGCGCCGTTGAGAAACGCGAGGTTCCGGTCGGTGTTGTCGTCCGTCGTCGTCATCACGATGACGGGCAGGCTCTTGAGGCGGGCGCTGTCGCTGCGGCGGATCTTCACCAGCAACTGGTGTCCGTTCATGCGCGGCATCTCGACGTCCGTGAGCACGAGGTCGATGTCCTGGTTGGCAAGCAGGATGCCCCAGGCCTCCTCGCCGTCGCGCGCGTGCACGAGCCGATAGTTCGCGCACAAATAGCGCGAGACCACCGCGACGGTGGTCTGGGAATCCTCGACCAGCAGGATCTGCGGGAACGGCTCGGACGCCTTGGGCGGAATCGTGTCGTGCATCGTTGCGGTTTTGGGGCGCGTGGGGTGTCGATCCATCTTGCCTCAAAGAGCATAGCACCGCGTCGCGGCGGTTCTATACCTCTGTTCAGCATTTTTCCGCCGGGTGCGGCGATTCGCCGCGCCGCTCAGCCGTCCTCGACCTGGCGCAGTCCTTTTTCGATCTGTTCGGGGTTTTCCAGCGGCTTGGCGGCAGTGATGCCCAGTTCCGTGAACTTCTGGGCGCCGGGGAGGACCTTGGCCTCGAACGAGCCGACCGCTTTGTTGTAGTCCGAGACCGCCCCGCCGAGGCTGCGCCCGAGGCGCGCGAGGTGCTCGCTGAAGGTTGCGAGGCGCTGGTAGAGCGACTCGCCCAGCTCGCGGATGCGCTCGGCGTTGGCCGTGAGGCTTTCCTGGCGCCAGCCGAAGGCCACCGCGCGCAGCAGCGCGACGAAGCTCGTGGGCGTGGTGAGGATCACCTTCTGCCGCAGCGCGTCCTCGAGCAAGCCGCGGTCCGCATCGAGCGCCGCCGCGAGAAACTGATCGCCGGGCACGAACAGCACCACGAAGTCGGGCGCATTCCGGAACTGACCCCAATAGGCCTTGCCCGCGAGCTCCTTGACGTGGCTGCGCATCTGTTGCGCGTGCTGTTCGAGCCGGCGCTTGCGGGTCTCGTCGTCGGGCGCCTCGATCGCGCTCAAATAGGCGTCGAGCGGCGTTTTCGCATCCACCACGATCTCGCGCCCGCCGGGCATGCGCACCACCATGTCGGGCCGGAGCCGGCCGTCCTCGCCCTCGGCCTGCACCTGCTCGGAGAAATCGCAGTGCTCCACCATCCCGGCGAGCTCGGCCAGGCGTTTGAGCGTGAGCTCGCCCCACTGGCCGCGCACCTCGGGCCGGCGCAGCGCCTGCACCAGGTTGCGCGTCTCGCCGTGCAGCAGTTGCTGCGTCTCCTGCATCGTCAGGAGATGCTGGCGCAGCGACCCATAGGCCTCCTGGCGCTCCTTCTCCATGAGCCGGATCTGCTCGGCGGTTTTCTCGAGCGCCTCGCGCAGGGGCTGCACCAGGTGCTCCACCGCCTTTTCCCGCTGCTCGAGCTCGCCCCGGGCGAGAACATGGAATTGTTTGAGCGACTCCTGGGCGAGCTGCAGAAACGCCTGATTGTTTTCCCGCAACGCGCGCGCCGACAGCGCCGCGAAAACCTGTTCGATGCTCGTGCGCGCCTCGGCGGCGGACTTGCGTTCGAGATCGAGCGTGGTTTGCAGCTCGGTGATGCGCCGCTGCGCGAGGAGCCTGGCCGCGAGCCAGCCCAGACCGAAGCCGAGCAGGGCGGCCACAATAATAAGGACCAGCGTGCCGGCCTCAGGCATGGGTACGTTCCTCGGCGTTCAGCCAATCGAGAATGTCGCGCGGGTGGCGGATCAAGGCGTCCGCCCCCCAGCGTTCCGGCGTGTCGTGCTCGCTAATGTAGCCGAACAGCGCCACCAGCGTCTTCATGCCCGCCCGCCGGCCGGCCTCGATGTCGCGTTGGGCGTCGCCGACGTAGAGACACTGCTCCGGGCGGCTGCCGGCCTGGGTACAGGCAAGCTGCATCGGTTCTGGGTGCGGCTTGCGGTTGGCGGTAGAGTCGCCGCTCACGATGCAGGCCGGGGGGTGGGACAGCCGAAGCTCACGCACCAGCGGTTCGGTGAGATGTTTCGGTTTGTTCGTGACGATACCCCAGTTGCGGCCGGCGCGTGCGAGCGCGGCCAGAAGCTCGACCATGCCGGGAAAGAGGCGCGTCTCGCGGCAGAGATTCGCGCCGTAGAGCTCGAGCAGGCGCGCGCGCAGGCGCGCGTAGTCGGGATGCTCCGAGTCCATCCCGAAACCGACCTTAAGTAGTCCCGGACTTCCGTGCGAGACTTCCGGCCGAATCGCCTCGAACGGCAGCGGCGCGCGGCCTTCCTCTTCAAGCAATTGATTGAGCGCGGCGGCGAGATCCGGCGCAGTGTCGGCGAGCGTGCCGTCGAGATCAAAAAGGACTGTACGGATCTTGGATGGCATTATTAAAAAGTATGAATATTCGATGCAAAGACGCCAAGACGCAAAGAAAATCAGGAAATTGTTTCTTAATACTTTAATCTTTCTCTTTGCGCCTTTGCGTCAAAAACTCGTATTTTGAGACAAGTCCTGCTCACCGCGCACGCAATAGGCAAGGTAATTCACGTCCACGCCCGGACCCAGCGCATACGAACGCAGGAACGGATTGTAATGCATGCCGGTGAGCTCGCGCACCGCGAGCCCCGCATGGCGGCACGCGCTTTCCAGTTCCGAGGGTTTGACGAACTTCAGGTACTCGTGCGTCCCGCGCGGCAGCAGCCGGAGCAGATATTCCGCGCCGACGATGGCGAAGAGGAAGGATTTGGGGTTGCGGTTGATGGTGGCGAAAAACACCTGGCCACCGGGCCGCACCAGTTGTGCGCACGCGGCCACGGTCGAGGCGGGGTCGGGCACATGTTCGAGCACCTCGAGGCAAGTGACGACGTCGAACGCCCCGGGACGCTCCTTGGCGAGTTCCTCGGCGCTCGCGCGCAGGTATTCGATCCTGAGGCCCGATTCCTTAATATGTAGTTTCGCCACCGCCAGCGGCGCCTCGCCCATATCGATGCCGGTGACCTGGGCTCCGAGCGCGGCCATGCTCTCGGCAAGAATCCCGCCGCCGCAGCCCACATCGAGCACGCGCTTGCCCTTAAGCCCCACGCGCTCGTCGATGAACTTGAGCCGCAGCGGATTGATGTCATGCAGCGGCTTGAACTCCGAGTGTGGATCCCACCAGCGCGCGGCGAGCGCCTCGAACTTGGCGATTTCGGCGGGATCGACGTTTTGCCCGGGTTGAATCATAGGAATATTCACCACAGAGAGCACAGAGGACACAGAGGGATTCGAGTTCTTAGAAATAAATCCGTTTTTCTCTGTGCCCTCTGTGTTCTCTGTGGTTAAACGGCTTTTATCTTATCACGCCAGGCTTGCGCCTTGCGCACAATCGCCTCCTCGTCCAGCGTGGTGAGCCGTCGCTCGGCGAGCAGGCGTTTGCCGTCCACCCATACGTCCGTCACCTGGTTGCGCCCGGCGGTATAAACCACCTGCGAGATCGGATCGTAGACCGGCTGGCTGGAGATGTCCGAGAGGTCGACGGCGGCGAGGTCGGCGCGCTTGCCCGGCCTGAGCGAGCCGATGCGCTCCTCGAGCCCGAGCGCCCTGGCGCCGTTCAACGTCGCCATGGCGAGCGCCGCGTGCGCCGGCACGGCGGTCGCCTCACGCGCGACGCCTTTGGCGAGCAGCGCCGCGGCGCGCATCTCGTCCAGCATGTCGAGGTCGTTGTTGCTTGCGGCGCCGTCGGTGCCGAGCGCGACATTGACGCCCGCCCGCCCCAGCTCGTGCACCGGGCAGAAGCCGCTCGCGAGTTTGAGGTTGGACTCCGGGCAGTGCACGACATGGGCGTTGAGTTTCGCAAGCGTGGCGATCTCGCCCGGCAAAAGCTGGGTCATGTGGACCGCCATGAGTCGCGGGCCCAGGAGGCCGAGATTCGCGAGCCGCTCGAGCGGACGCACCCCGTAGCGCACCATCGCCTCGTCCACCTCGTGCGCGGTCTCGTGCACGTGCATGTGCACCGGGATATTGAGCTCGTCCGAGTACATACGGATTTTTTCGAGCGGCCCGTCGGAGACGGTGTACGGCGCATGCGGGGCGAATGCCGTTGTGACCAGCCCGCTGTGCTTGAGGTCATCGCGCAGCGCCAGTCCTTTGTGCAGGTATTCCTCCGGACTCTGCGCCCAGGCGCTCGGAAAGTCGAGCATGATGAGCCCCACGCAGGCACGTATGCCGGCGGCGTGCGCGACGCGCGCGGTCTCGTCGGGAAAGAAATACATATCGTTGAAGCAGGTCGTGCCGCCCTTGAGCATCTCGGCGACCGCCAGTTCCGTGCCATCGCGCACGAACTCCGGCCCGACCCATTTGCCCTCCGCCGGCCAGATGTGATTGTTCAGCCAGTCCATCAGCGGCAGGTCGTCCGCCAGCCCGCGGAACAGACTCATCGCCGCGTGGGTGTGCGCGTTCACGAGCCCCGGAATGAGCGCATGCTGCGGCAGATCCACGGTCTCGGTGGCCCGATATTTTTGCGCGACCGCGGAGGAGGGCAGTATCTCGACGATCGCGCCGTCGCGAATGGCGACGGCGTGTCGGTCCAGCGCCACGTCCGACGGCTCCACCGGGATTACCCATCGGGCGTGGATTATGGTATCCATGTGCTGCATCGTTGTTTTTCTCCGCGCGGCAGTATACCGCACTTGAACCGCGGTCGATGAACGGCCAAAACCAAGTGACAGAAGGCCATGGTGTTTTAAGGACAGCGTTGACAGCGTCAGACGGCCCTACCAATATAGGTCCGCCGTCAACATCAAAACAAAAACGGAGGAGGGGATGGCGCAGGTCATTACGGGAGGTCTCCGAAGCCGGCGGTTGTTTCTCAAGCCGACTGCGACAATCGTCGCGGTCGCGTTCCTCTCGCTTTCCCTTCAGCCCCTCGGATTTGCGGCCGACCCGCAACCCGCCGCTCCAAGTACCCAAAGCCCTGGCCCCGCTGCGCAGCTTGCGTATGCGCTCGATACCCTGGAAGCAAAGCTCACTCGGCTCGATCAAAAACTCACTCGCGGCGAAGACACTATCTCAGAGCTTGCCGACATTGCACGCCTGCGCTCAGAGATCGACCCTCTCGATGCCGCCATCGCCCAGGACTTCGAGCGGATAGGCCAACACCTTAAGGCCAAAAGCCTCCCCGGCATCATCCTCGATCGGCACACCCAGGCCCTCGCCAGTTACAAGCAGGAGATGGCCACGCTCAAGGCCAATCTCGATGCCATCAGCCAAGCCCCGTCAGCTTCAGACCGCGCCTTAAAGGCCAAGAAGGCAAAGGAGCATCTAACTGCGAAGCAGGCCCGACCCAAGCGCCCACCGCTTGACCCCAACAACCTCCCGACCCGGGCGCTTGCGCCCAACGAGAACAACAAGCCGAAGCTCAGAAAAGAGCAGTTCCACGCCGCCGGCCTCTACGACCACCCCACCGTCAAGCTCGCCGCCTTGGGCGACTTCACCTTCGACAAACTCCCCGGGGCGAACGACCCGGCCTACCTTGCCGCCACCCCCGAGGTGGCCCTCTCCGAAGCCATCAAGGCCAAGGCCGCGGAGCTTGAATATAACCCGGTCAAGATCTTCAACTGGGTGCACGACCGCACCGAGTGGCTGCCGACCTGGGGCGCGATCCAGAGCTCGGATACCGCATTGCTGACCCAGAAGGGCAACGCCTTTGATCTCTCCTCGCTCCTGATTGCGCTGCTTCGCGCCTCCGGCATCCCCGCAAGATACGTCCACGGCACGATCGAAATCCCGGCCGTCCGATTCATGAACTGGGTCGGGGGCTTCACCGACCCCAACGGCGCCTGGGACCTCGCCTCGGCGGCCGGTATCCCGATCACCGCTGTCACAAGCGGCGGCAAGGTCGTCGCCTTTCGGATGGAACACGTGTGGGTCGAGGCCGCGCTCGACTATTACCCCTCCGGCGGCGCCATCAACAAATCCGCCGACAGTTGGGTCCAACTCGACCCGAGCTTCAAACAGTACGGCGCCGAGCCCGCCTACGACATGCACACCCGCCTCGGCTTCAACGGCGAGCAGTTCCTGATGGACTACCTCCTGAACGGGGCCGACAAGACTCCTTATCAGCACTACAGCAAAAAGGTTCTCGACTACCTGAAAGCCAACCAGCCGGACTGGACGCTGGAAGGTCTCTACGGCCACGAACGCGTGAGCCCCCTGAAACCCACAACCGGGGGCGACCTGCGGGAACTGGCTGCAAGCCTTCCCTACAAGACCCTCGCGCGCGGCTATGCCGCCGGAACCATCCCCGACGCCCTGCGGCACAAGGTCACAGTGGAGATCGCCAACAACCCGGTTTATGGATCGGATGCCAGCTACACCGTGGCCCTCTCCGACCTCGGAACTCAACGCCTGACACTCTCCTACATCCCCGAATCCGCCGCCGACGATGCAGTCGTCGACGACTACGGCAGTCTCTTCGCGAGCCCGGCCTATCTCGTGCGCGTCAAACCGGTGCTCAGAAAAGCGGGCGCCACGGTTGCGGTGGGTGCGGGTGCGACGCTCGGGGAGAAGCAAACGTTGTTGCTCTCTTTCCAGGGCCCCACGCTCAATATCGCTCCGGTGGCCAACCAGCTTACAGCCGGGTCGTATTCGGCGATCGTGTTCCATGGCGCCGAATCCACGCGCGCCGTGCCGTCCGCGGTCATGCAGCAGTTGACGAAAAATGCCGAATTGAACGAGTCGGGCCAGGCGCAGTTCGATGACCTGCTCGGCCAGCTCCTGCACGCCATCGGCGTACAGTGGTTTTTCAATCTGGTCTACGAGCGCGCCTTTTACGCCACCACCGCACAGGTGGCCTACACCCGGCTTCCCTCAGAAGCCATCGCCACGGCCGATCTGTCAGTTTCCTACTGGTTCGGCATCCCACGTACTGCATCGCCGGGCCCATTCACGGTGGATGCCGATGCCGATGTGCTCGCGCTCGCGGCTATTGGAAATAACACCAAGAGAACAAAAGACTTCATGCTGGTGGCCGGCATGACCGGC